>JADGPM010000299.1 GCA_017882425.1 Solirubrobacteraceae bacterium | reverse complement strand
GCCGACGAGGCGGATGCGCTCGCCGACCGCTGGCGCATGGCGCACTACCTCGGCCTGCTGCCGGAGGACGAGCGCCGTCTGCTCCAGATGCGCTTCTACGAGGAGCTCAGCCAGACCGAGATCGCCGAGCGGACCGGCGTCGCGCTGGGGACGATCAAGGCGCGGATGGTGCGCGGTCTGCGGCGCATGCGCGAGCTGATCGAGGCCGAAGAGGGGGCGCTCAGGTGATGCGCCACATCGACGCCGCCGACTACGTGCTGGGCATGCTGCCCGCCGAGGAGATGGAGCACGGGCGCCGCCGCGAGCTCGAGGACCCCGCGTTCGCCGCGGAGGTGCGCGAGCTGCGCGCCGTCACGAGCCGGCTCGGGGCGCTCGGCCCCGAGGAATGGGAGCCCGCGACGCCTCCGCCGCTTCGCCTCGGCGAGATCACCGGGGACCGCGCGCCGCGCCGCGCGCCGGCGGCCCGGAGCCGCCGCCGCCGGCCGGTGCTGACGCTGCGCCCCGCCTTCGCGGGGCTCGCCGCCGTCCTGCTGCTCGCCCTGGGCGTCAGCGGCGGCCTGCTGATCGCCGGCTCGGACGGCGGCTCGGGTTCGACGCCCGCGCCGGTCGTCTCCGCGCGCGTCGCGCTCACGCCGCTCGGCCCGGCGCGGCCGACGGCCCACGCGGTCGCGGCGGTCGGGACGGAGGCCGGTGGGATGCGCGAGGTCACCCTCGACGTGCGCAACCTCCCGCCGAACCCGAAGGGCACGTTCTACGAGGTCTGGATGGCGCACGACGCGCGGCACATGATCAGCCTCGGCACGTTCGACGTGGGCGCAGACGGCCGTGCGCACGTCACGCTGCCGGTGCCCGTCAGCCCTACGGCCTACCCGATCATGGACGTGTCGCTCGAGCCGGCGGACGGCGTCCCCGCGCACAGCAGCGTCTCGGTCCTGCGCACACGCGGCGCGCGCCTGTCGTGATCGGCGATCCATCCGGGGCGGGGCGTTAGGGTCAAGCTCCTATGCCGATCCCGCCCGTCCTCCATGCCCTCCTGACCGCCCACGGACCCTCGGGCTACGAGCGCACGCCCGCCGCAGCATTCCGCGAGGCGGCCCGCGCCTTCACCGACGACGTCCACGGCGACGTCATGGGCAGCACCGTTGCGCGCGTGGCGGGTACCGGTGACGGCCCAGCGCTCGCGATCGTCGGCCACATCGACGAGATCGGCGTGATCGTCACGCACATCGAGGACTCGGGCTTCCTGCGCTTCGCGGGGGTCGGCGGATGGGATCCGCAGATCCTGATCGGCCAGCGGATCGAGCTGGCCACGAAGCAGGGCCCGATCTCCGGCGTGCTCGGCAAGAAGCCGATCCACCTGCTCAAGCCCGACGACCGCAAGAAGGTGCCCGAGCTCAAGGAGCTCCACATCGACATCGGCGCCGCGAACGGCGACGAGGCGCGGACGCTCGTGCGCGTCGGCGATGTCGGCGTGATCGCCGGCGAGCCGCTGGAGCTCCCCAACGAGCGCGTCGTCTCGCGTTCGATGGACAACCGGCTCGGCTGCTTCGTCGCGCTCGAGGCCGCGCGGCTGGTCGCCGAGGCCGGCGGCGCCGCGGGCGACGTCGTCGCCGTCGCCGCGGTGCAGGAGGAGACGACGTTCGGCGGCTCGACGACGACGGCCCACTCGCTGGAGCCGGATCTGGCGATCGTCGTGGACGTCACGCACGCGACAGACGCGCCGGGGATCGACGAGTCGGAGATCGGCAAGCACCACTTCGGCTCGGGTCCCGTCATCGAGCGCGGCTCGAACCTGCACCCCGCCGTCACCGAGCTGCTGCTCGAGACCGCCGAGGCCGAGGGCATCCCGTACACCGCGGCCGCCTCCGCCCGCAGCACCGGCACCGATGCCGACGCGGTCCACGTCTCGCGGGGCGGCGTCCCGACCGGGCTCGTCTCGATCCCGCTGCGCTACATGCACTCGCCCGTCGAGATGGTCCAGCTCGATGACCTGCACAACGCTGCGAAGCTCATCGCGGCGTTCGCCCGGCGCCTGCCGGCGGACGTCACGTTCGAGCGCTGAGGGGCGAGGGAGGCGGCCGTCCTCGTCCTGTTCGACATCGACGGGACGCTGCTGATCCGCGCGGCCGATGCGCACCGCGATGCGCTGCACGCCGCGATCGCCGAGATCTGGGGCGTTGACCTCGCGGGCGTGCGCGTCGAGACCGGCGGGCGCACGGACCCGGACATCGCGCGCGACATCCTGGCGCGCGGCGGCGTCGACCGGCGCAGCATCGAGGACGGCTTCGAGGCCTTCCGCGCGGCGGCCGTCCGCCAGTACGCGCGGCGTGTGCCCGACGATCTCTCGGCGCACGTCGCGCCCGGCGCGCTGGAGGCGCTCGACGAGCTCGGCGGCGACGCGGCGATGCGCCTCTCGCTGGTGACCGGCAACCTCGAGCCCGTCGCCCGGCTGAAGCTCGCCCGCGCCGGCATCGGGCGGCGCTTCGTCCACGGCCAGGGCGGCTTCGGCTCCGACAGCGAGGACCGCGCCGACCTGCCGGCGATTGCTCGTGCACGCGCCGGCGGCGCATGGAACGGCGGGGCTCCGTGGCCGCGCGCGCACACGGTCGTGGTGGGGGACACGCCGCGCGACATCGCGTGTGCGCGCGCCGACGGCGTGGCGGTCATCGCCGTCGCGACCGGGCCGTTCGACGCGGCCGACCTGCGGGACGCCGACGCGGTGCTCGAGGACCTGCGCGGCCTGCGCGCGGCGCTGGCCGCGCTCGGCTAGACCGCCAGGCTCCAGAAGCCGTCGAAGCCGACGTGCTGTTCGTCGGCGACGCGGCCCAGGCGCTCGCGCGCGTCCTCGTGACTGATGTCGCAGACGACGGCGACCTCGCGCGTCGCGAGCGGCGTCGCGGTCCACTCCAGGACCTCCTCGACGGACCCCGGCGGCTCGTGGCGGCGCAGGCCGGGCACGAGGTTGGCGAGGATCACGTCGTAGACGGGGAACGGCTGGAAGCCCGGCACCGCGATGCGCACGCCGTCGGACTGGCGCACGATCTCGTACGACGGGCACGTGTAGCGCCGCCCGCCGGACCAGTTCGCGAGCTTCGCGTCCAGGACGCGCGCCGCCGGGATCGGCTCGCGCGCGCGGGCCATGTCGGCCTCGAGCGCGGCCGTGACGTCGTCGCCCTGCGCCCAGCGCGCGAGGTCGTCGGGGTCGACGCCCGCATCGCGCGCGGCAGCGGCGATCGTCGCGGGGGCGTCGAGCAGCTCACCCGAGAAGTGGCGCACGCGCAGCCGGCGCAGGACGAGGCGCTCGCACTCGGGCGCGTGCAACCGCGCCGCGATGACGGCGCGGCAGGCCGGGACGGTGGCGGCGACGTAGGGCTTGGGCCGTGCGTCGATCGGCATCCCGTAGCGCTCGGCGAGCTGGCGCCCGCTCTTGGCCATCGTCTCGGCGGTGTAGCCCTTCTCGAGGTACTCCTCCGTCGTGGCGGCGAGACCGACCATCGCGGTGCGCCAGCCGAGGTGCCCGCCGTAGAGCCAGTTCAGCCGCCGGCGGAAGGGCTCGGCGGAGTAGGCGAACGGGCAGCCGGGGTCGGTGAACTCGGTGATGCAGACGTCGGGCTCGCTGGTGTCGGCCATGCTCAGAGGCTAGATGGGTGCACCGCTGCCGCCCGGGCGGCCCCGATGACGACGCTCGCCGCGCCGGCGGGGTCGGCGGCGGCCCGCAGGCCGGCGCCCAGATGTGCGGCAGCCGCGCGGAAGGCCGGGTCGGTCAGGACGCGGTCGGCCTTCGCGGCGACCTCCCGCGCACTGCCACGGCGCAGGCGCAGGCCCGCGCCGAGGTCCGCGGCGCGGCGGGCGTTGAGATCCTGCTCGGTCATCTGCGGGTGCATGAGCAGCGGCACCCCGGCGGCAAGTCCCTCCTGCAGGCTGTTGAACCCGGCGTGCGTGACGAACAGCCGCGCGCGGCGCAGGACCGCGAGCTGGTCGACGCGCGCGTGTGCCGTGACGCCCTCCGGCAGCGGGCCGATCTGCGCCGTGTCGGTGCGCCCGACGGACATCACCACGCGGCGCCCGGGGCGCGCGAGCGCGCGCGCCGCGTCACGGAAGAACGCCGGCCGGTTCTCGAAGACGGTGCCCAGCGAGACGTAGACGAGCTCCTCGCCGGGTGTGAGTCCCTGCAGCGCCGGCTCGTCGGAGTCGACCGGCGCATCGCCGGCGCGCAGCGGCCCGACGAAATGGACGTCCTCGCCGTCGAGGGCCTCCGGCTTGATCTGCAGCTCACGCGAGGTGCCGATCAGCGTCGGGACGCCGTAGCGGCCGCCGAGCACGTCGAGCCACGAGCCCATCGAGCTTCCATAGGCGGCCTCCAGGCGCCGCGACGTGCGCCGCAGCTCGCGGTCGCGCGGGATCCCGAGCGCGAGCTGCCCGAGCGCCCGCGGCAACGCCGTGAGCGGCGGCCGGATCCCGTCATGGAAGGCCATCGCCGCGCAGAACGCCACCTGGGGCAGGCCCAGCTCGTTCGCGGCGTAGCGGCCGTAGGCGGCGAACGAGTCGCGCAGCATGACGTCGGGGCCGACCGCGCGCAGGTCCTCGATCAGCGCCGGGGTCACGAGCTCCGTCACGCGTGCGATCAGCGCCGCGACCGCGAGCGGGTTCTCCGGCGGGGACTCGATGTCCGCGTCCACGTCGATGTCGGCGTAGGTGCGGAACTCGCCCCCGACCGCGCGGCACTCGTCCTCCCACTCCGGCAGCGCCCACTGGACGGTGCGCGCGCCGCGCTCGCGCAGCGCGGCGACCAGCGGGAGCAGCGGGCGCAGGTGGCCGCCGGAGGGAAGGTGGACGACGGCGACCGTGGGTGCGCTCACCGGCGCACCCTACCTGCGGTCAGCTGCGCGTCAGGCGCTTGTAGGTGATGCGGTGTGGGCGGTCGGCCTCGGCGCCGAGCAGCTCGTGACGGTGCTCCTCGTAGGCCTCGAAGTTGCCTTCGAACCACGTCACCTGCGAGTCGCCCTCGAACGCCAGGACGTGCGTGGCAACGCGGTCCAGGAACCAGCGATCGTGGGAGATGATCACCGCGCATCCGGCGAAGCCCAGCACGGCCTCCTCGAGCGCGCGCAGCGTGTCGACGTCGAGGTCGTTGGTCGGCTCGTCGAGCAGCAGCACGTTGCCGCCGCTGCGCAGGAGCTTGGCGAGGTGCAGGCGGTTGCGCTCGCCGCCGGAGAGCTTGCCGACCTTCTTCTGCTGGTCGGAGCCCTTGAAGTTGTAGGACGACGTGTACTGGCGCGAGTTCATCCACTGCTCGCCGACCTTGATCTGGTCCTCGCCGCCGGAGATCTCCTCCCAGACGTTCTTCTCGGGGTCCAGCGCGTCGCGGCTCTGGTCGACGTACGCGAGCTCGACCGTGTCGCCGATGCGCAGCGTCCCGGCGTCCGGCTCCTCCTGCCCGGTGATCATCTTGAAGAGCGTCGTCTTGCCGGCGCCGTTGGGGCCGATCACGCCGACGATCCCGCCGCGCGGCAGGTTGAACGAGAGGTCCTCGATCAGCAGGCGGTCACCGAAGCCCTTGCGCAGGTCCTTCGCCTCGACGACGAGGTCGCCCAGACGCGGGCCGGCGGGGATGTGGATCTGGACCTGGTCGAGCTTCACGCTCGACTCCTGGGCCAGCAGCGCGTCGTAGTTGGCCAGGCGCGCCTTGGCCTTCTTGCGCCGGCCCTTGGGGTTCTCACGCACCCACTCGAGCTCGGAGGCGATCGTCCTCTGGCGGGCGACCTCCTGCTTCTCCTCGAGGGCCAGGCGCGCGGCCTTCTGCTCGAGCCAGCTCGAGTAGTTGCCCTCGTAGGGCAGGCCGCGGCCGCGGTCGAGCTCGAGGATCCAGCCTGCGACGTTGTCCAGGAAGTAGCGATCGTGGGTGACCGCGACGACCGCGCCCTTGTACTCGGCCAGGTGGCGCTCGAGCCAGCCGACCGACTCGGCGTCCAGATGGTTGGTCGGCTCGTCGAGCAGCAGCAGGTCGGGGCTGCGCAGCAGCAGGCGGCAGAGCGCGACGCGGCGGCGCTCGCCGCCGGAGAGCTTGGAGACGTCGGCGTCGCCCGGCGGCAGGCGCAGCGCGTCCATCGCGTACTCGAGCTGCGTGTCGAGGTTCCACGCGTCGGCCGCGTCGATCTTCGCCTGCAGCGCGCCGAACTCGTCGACGATCTCGTCGGAGTAGTTGGCGGCCAGCTCGTTGAAGCGGTCGAGCAGCGCCTTCGTCTCGGCGACGCCGTCCTCGACGTTGCCCCTGACGTCCTTGGACTCGTCGAGGTGGGGCTCCTGTTCCAGCAGCCCGACCGTGGCCCCGTCGGCGAGCGCCGCGTCGCCGCGGTACTCCTGATCCAGGCCGGCCATGATCTTCAGGACGCTCGACTTGCCGGCGCCGTTGTAGCCGAGCACGCCGATCTTGGCGCCCGGGTAGAACGCGAGCGTCACGTCGTTGAGCACGGTCTTGTCCGGCGGATAGACCTTCGTCAGCCGGTGCATGGTGAAGATGTACTGAGGGGCCATTGCCCGATGACGATAGAGCGGGGTGCGATCCTGTCCCGCGTGAGCACCCAGGCACCACCGGCGATCCGCCTGCGCGGCGTGGTCAAACGCTATGGCGAGATCACGGCCGTCGCCGGCCTCGACCTCGAGGTCCCCGACGGCCAGTGCGTCGGCCTGCTCGGCCCCAACGGTGCGGGCAAGTCGACGACGATGCGCCTGCTGACGGCACAGGCGATCGCCGACGAGGGGGAGATCACCGTGCGCGGCCATCCGCTGCCGCAGCGCTCGAAGCCCGCGCGCGCGGAGATGGGCGTCGTCCCGCAGCTCGACAACCTCGACACGACGCTGACGGTCGAGCAGAACCTCGTCGTGTTCTCGCACCTCTACCGCGTCCCGAAGGTGCGCCGGCAGGCTGCGATCGAGCGCGTGCTCGACATCGCGAACCTCAGCGAGCGCCGCGAGGCCAAGGTGGACGAGCTCTCGGGCGGCATGCGCCGGCGGCTGCTGATCGGCCGCGCGCTGATCCACGAGCCGCGGCTCGTGCTGCTCGACGAGCCGACCGTCGGGCTCGACCCGCAGGTGCGCCAGGAGCTGTGGGCGCTGATCGACCGGCTGCGCAGCGAGGGCGTCTCGATGCTCATGTCGACGCACTACATCGAGGAGGCCGAGCGCCTCTGCGACAGCGTGACGATCATGTCCCACGGCGTCGCCGTCGCGGTCGGCGCGCCGCAGCAGCTCGTCTCGCAGTACGCCGGGCGCGAGGCGGTCGAGATCTACGGCTCGCCCGCGCGCCTCGCCGAGGCCGAGGCCGAGATGGCCGCGCAGGGCTTCCCGACGCGGCGCACCGGCACGTCGATCGCCGTGCTCGGGCTCGACGACGCCAACGGCCGGGCGCCGGCCGGCGAGCGCCGGCCCGCCAACCTCGAGGACGTGTTCGTGCTGCTGACCGGCGAGGAGATCTCCTGATGGCGACCGAGGCCCTGACCACCCCGCGGGTCGAGCACCCGCCCGCGCCGCGCCGGCTCGATCGCACCGCGATCGGCGGCGTCCTCGTGCGCGAGATCATCAACTTCTCGTCCTACTGGCGCTCGACGACGTTCTCGTCGACGGTCGAGCCGACGATCTACCTGCTCGCGTTCGGCTTCGGCTTCGGGTCGCTGCTGTCGAGCGTCAACGGCTTTCGCTACGTCGAGTTCGTCGGCACCGGCACGGTGGCGACGGCGGTCCTGTTCTCGAGCATCTTCCCCGCGATGTTCGGGACGTTCGTGAAGTACAAGTTCCAGCGCACGTACGACGCGCTGCTCGCCGCGCCCGTCGACACCGAGGAGCTCGTCACGGGCGAGGCGCTGTGGCTTGCGATGCGTGCCGCCGTCTACGGCTGCACGCCGATGCTCGTCGCGATGGTGTTCGGGCTCGACGCGAGCTGGGGGATGCTCGCCGTCCCGTTCATCAACTTCGTCGCCGGCTTCGGCTGGGCGTGCGCGGGCATCGCGATCGCCGGTCGCCTGAACGGCATCGAGAACTTCAACTACGTCACGAGCGCGGTGATCACGCCGCTGTTCCTGTTCGCGGGCACCTTCTTCCCGCTGACCGGCCTGCCGCAGTGGATCCAGACCATCGCCCAGCTCAACCCCCTCTATCACTGCGTCCAGCTCGTCCGCCACGCCGTGTTCGGCCTCTGGGGCGTCATCGATCTGTGGAACTTCGGGTACATCGTGGTCTTCGGGCTTGTGATGTGGCGGCTTGGGATCGTCTTCATGCAGCGCAAGCTCATCGACTGATGCTCGCGGGGCTCGTGGCGGTGGCGGACGATCCCCCGGTGAGCCCGGTCGGCCTGACCTTCCGCCGGCCTGACCTCGCCGTTCTTCGGATGCTGTGCATCGGCGTCGGTTACGCCGATGCGATTGCAAGGGATCCGTGCGCCGGGCCCGCGGCGGGCGCCTGAGCGGTACGCACCGTTGAGCTCCAGCGCGGCGGCCAGCGACGCCTCGCGACGCGTGCGACGGCGCCAAACCCCTACAGCTCAGGCCCGCACGGCCGATATCCTCGGGTGTCGTGCCGACTGTGCTGGACATCGAGCAGGCGCTCCTCCTCCTGGAGCTCGAGCCGCCGTTCGATCAGCGTGCCGTGCAGCTCGCCCGGCGCCGGCAGGCGAAGGTCTGGCACCCCGATCTCGCGCCTGCGGGCAAGCAGATCGCGCATGAGCGCCACCTGAAGGCGATCAACGAGGCGGCCGACCAGCTGGAGCGGATCGCGGAGGGCTCGCGCGGCGGCACGGTGTCGCGCAACGCGGTCAAGGTCAGCGCTGCGGCGGCGCGCGCGGCGCGTGCCGAGGCCGGGCGCAAGGCCTACGAGGAGGAGCAGCGGCGCAACGCCAGCGACGCCGATCGCAAGGTCAACGACCCGTTCGGCTCGCGCGTCCCGGACCACTCGGTCGTCCATCGCTATGCGCGCTGCCTGAGCTACCCGGAGTGGGGCGTCGGCACGGTCAGCGGCATCTACTTCACGGGCGACGGAGACGAGATGCAGCAATGGGCCCGCGTGCGCTTCCAGCCCGGCGTGCGCACGGTGCCCGCGGGCAGCCTGCAGTTCGTCGACTTCTCCAAGCCCGATCCCGGCGCCGAGCGGGTGCAGCGGTTCATGACCGCCGCGCAGCACGCGATGGCCGAGAGCGACTACGAGCTGGCGGCCAAGCGCCTCGTCTATGCGCGCGACGCCGACCCCCAGAACCCCGCCGTGCTGCGCCTCATGACGCTCGCCTTCTGGCAGGCGGGCGACCTGCCGGCCGCCGGGCGCGCGGTGCGCGACTGGGGCCGGGTCGAGAACGAGCGCCCGGCGCCGCACCGCTTCGCCGCGCGCATCTACGAGGACATGGGCGCCCTGGACCTCGCCGCGGAGGCCGCCCAGCGCGTCGCCGACCGCGCACCACAGGACGCCGACGCCTGGGAGCGCGTGGGGCGCCTGCGCCTGCGGCTCATGGACCGCGCGGCGGCGATCGACGCGCTCGAGCGCGCCCGGCGCCTGGGCCCGAGCGTCGACGGGCTGCTCGACCTCGCACTCGCGTTCCATCTCGCGGGTGACCTCGGCGGCGAGGTCACCGCCACCGAGCAGGCGACGCAGCTCGACTCCGAGTCCGCCCCGGCCTGGGCGCGCCATGCGCACGCACTGGCGCGCACCGATCGGGTCAGCGACGCGATCCGCGCCGCCGAGCATGCGCTGCGCCTCGACCGTGCCAGTACCGAACTCGCCGAACTTCTCGCAAAGTTGCGGGGATCGGTACCGCGCGTCCTGCCGGCGGCGTAGCTCCGTCGCCGGGCGGCGTCCGGGACTCGGACATCCGCCGAGACGTCGCTCAAGCATCGGGTCCAGGCGCCCGAAGAGACGAGTGTGCCGCGGAATCCTGCTGTCGCGCTACGCCGCCTGGTGCTCCTCGTCGCCCTCGTCGCGTTTGCGATCGGGGCCGTCCCGGCAGCCGCAGGCGCCACCGCCGTCGGCGTCAACGTCGATGGGCTGACCCCCCAGCAGGCGGTCGATCAGGCGAGCGCCGTCGGCGCGACCTGGGTGCGCACCTTCGTGCGGTGGGACGACACCGAGCCGGCCGGGCCCGGCCGCTGGAACCCCGCCAACGTGCAGGCGATGGACGACCTCGTGAGCCTCGCGCAGCCGCGCGGCATCCAGGTCCTCGCCGTCGTCGTCGGCACGCCGCAGTGGGCCAACGGCAGCACCGATCACTACGTGCCGCCGTCGAACCCTGCCGACTTCGCGCGCTTCATCGGCTCCTACGCCGCGCGCTACAAGGGCCGGATCGCCGCATGGGAGGTCTGGAACGAGCCGGATGCCGCCGAGTTCTGGCACGGCTCCCCGCCGAGCCCCGCCGCCTACGCCGCGCTGCTGCGTCCCGCCTACAAGGCCGTCAAGGACGCCGACCCGGGCGCGCTCGTCTACGCCGGGCCGCTGACCGGCAACGACTACCCCTTCGTGCAGGGCCTCTACGACGCCGGGGCCGCGGGCTCGTTCGACGGCGTCGCGGTGCACACCGACACCGCCTGCAGCATCACGCCCCCCGACAGCTACTACCGCGACGACGCCGGCCGGGTCGGCCAGTTCAGCTTCCTCGGCTTCCGCGAGGTCCACGCTGTGATGGACGCCAACGGCGACGGTGCCAAGCCGATCGTCATGTCCGAGCTCGGCTGGTCGGCGACGGGCACGCGCTGCGCGCGCGGCGCCTACGCCGGCAAGAAGGCGGCGGGCGTGACCGAGGCCCAGCAGGCCTCCAACCTGAAGCTCGCCTACCACTGCCTCGCCGGCTACCCGTACGTCAGCTCGGCGATGTGGTTCTCGATGAAGGACTACGGCCAGGCCGACAACGAGCTGGACCGCTACGGCCTGCTGCGCTTCGACTTCAGCCAGCGTCCCGCGTTCGCCGCCCTCTCCGACATCGCCCATCACGGCGATCGCATGACCGGCGCCTGCGGCGACTTCGACGGCCCGTCCGTCAGCGTGCTCAACCCGACGACCGGCCGCCAGTACGACCGCGACCTGCTGATCAGCGCGTCGGCGAAGGACGCCCAGAGCCCGCTGGGACGGATCACGTTCTACGCCAACGGCCAGAAGATCCGCAGCTTCACGGACGGCCTGCAGAACGGGCAGCCGGTCCAGATCGACTGGATGGGCGCGCGCAACCTGCCGATGGGCCCCGTCAAGGTCACGATCGAGGCGCTCGACTCGTTCGGCAACACCACGACCCGCGAGATCGACGTCGTCCACGCCGACGCCGCGTCCCTGCCCGCCCAGCAGACCGTGGTGAAGCTCAAGGTCAGCGGCAGGGGCCTGAAGCGCACCGTGCGCGGCACGGTCAAGGCGCCCGGCACGTCGTTCCCGGTCACGGGCAAGGTGCTCGTGCAGTGGCAGCTCTCACGCAAGGGCCGCTGGGTCACGCTGCACAAGGCCAGCCGCAACGCGAACAAGCCGTTCGTCTACACCCAGCGGCTCGCCAGGGCCGGCCGCTGGCGGGTGATCGCCCAGTACCAGGGCCAGAAGCCGTTCCTGTCCGCGCGCTCCAGCCGCGTGCGGTTCCGCGCCCGCTGAGGCGCCTCGTCGCACGCGTCCCGGCGGCGACGTGCTGCTCGGTGCTCTGTGTGCGCCTCGCGCTTCGTTGCGAACGTCAGGCCTCTGAACGGTGACGTGACGCCACCGTGACGGATGTCACCGTCGCGCCGTGGCGGATGACGTCGTGCCCTCGACGGGGCGATGGGACGGTGGACCACATCGAATCACCACCCCAATCGGAGGCATCATGTTCGCTCGCCGCATCACCTTCCGCCACACCGCGCACGCCATCGCCGCCGCCGCGCTCGGCGCCGCGCTGCTCGCCGGCCCCGCCGGCGCGCGACCGGTCCACGGGCCGCTGCTGCACACTGACCAGGTGGGCGGCACACCCCACCCGGCGCTGATCCTCGACGTGTCGCCGGCCCGCTACCACGACAGCATCGCGCCGAGCACCGGCACGGTGGCCACGTACCACGACAGCATCGCGCCGAGCACCGGCACGGTGGCCACGTACCACGACAGCATCGCGCCGACCGGCTCGGCGCCCGGGAGCGGCGACCGCATCGCACCGCCGACCCTCGCCGACTCCACGTATCGGGACGGCAGCGCCGGACCGGTGCACCGAGCGGGCTTCAGCTCGAACGTGAAGGGCTTCAGCTCGAACCCGAAGGTCTTCGCCGCCATGACGCCCGCCGGCCCGACCGGCTCCGGCTCGGACGCGCCGTGGGCCGCGATCGGCGCGGGGCTCCTCGTGGCGGCGCTGGGCACGATCGGCATCGTCGCGCTCGGCCGTCGCCCGCACACGTCTCGCCGGCGCACGCCTCACGGCACGCCCAGCTTCGGCGCCTGAGCACCACCTCGGGGGGCAGGAGGGCGGCGGCGATTGCCGCCGCCTTTTCTGCGTCCGGGTACCGCGCGTCCCGGCCCCGAGATCACGCCTTCCGCCGCTGGGCGAATGGGCGTATGGTCGTGGCTCGCCATCCAATGGAGGTGTTGGGCATGCATGTGGTCGTGCAGCACCGGATCACCGATCCGGAGAAGTTCGCCTCGATGGACGCCGCGGCGGTTGGCGCAGGCGGGCCGTCTGGTAGCCAGGTGCAGCAGTTCTTCCCGTACAAGGACGGGTCGGCAGCTGTATGTCTGTGGGAGACCGGTTCGATCGACGCGCTCCGCGGCTACCTCGACCCGGCCACCGCCGGCGTGACCGAGAACGCGTACTTCGAGGTCGACAGCGAGCACGCTATGGGCCTCCCGGAGACCGCTGCGGCGAGCGCATAGCAGGGCTCCGGCCGTCGAGTCAGAGCGCCCCCGAGTTCGGGGGCGCGCGGCTCAGCGCCCGTCCGGGCGGCGACGTAGGCTCGCGTGCCCGATGCGCCTGATCGTCGCCCGCTGTGAGGTCGCCTATTCCGGCCGCCTGACCACTCGCCTCCCGGAAGCGGTGCGCCTCATCATGGTCAAGGCGGATGGCGGGGTGAGCATCTGGCACGACGGCGGCTCGTCCGTCAAGCCGCAGAACTGGATGACCCCGCCGACGGTGATCGAGGAGGAGGCCGGTCACATCGTCGTGCGCAAGCACGCGGGGGCGACCGAGGACCGGCTCGACATCAGCATCACCGAGGTCCTCTCCGACGTCACGCACGACATGGGCGAGGCCGCCGAGCTCGAGAAGGACGGCGTCGAGAAGCACCTGCAGGAGGCGCTCGCCGACGCGCCCTGGTTCTGCGGCGAGGGCTTTCGCCTCGTGCGCCGCGAGTGGCCGACGGACATCGGCCCGGTCGACCTGATGTGCCGTGACGAGGGCGACGCGTGGATCGCCGTCGAGATCAAGCGCGTCGCGACGATCGACGCCGTCGAGCAGCTGGCGCGCTACCTGGAGCGGATCCGCCTGGATCCCGCGATGCGGGAGTGCCGCGGGGTGCTCGCCGCCCAGGTCATCAAGCCGCAGGCGCGCACGCTCGCGGAGTCGCGCGGCATCGCCTGCGTCGAGGTCGACCTGGCGGTCGTCCGCGGCGAGCGCGAGCCCGAGCTCACGCTGTTCGGCTGACGCGCGCTACGTCAGCTTGAGGTCCTCGCGCAGCCGGTTGCGCGTCTCGCTGACGAGCAGGACGACGAGGATCGCGACGATGCCGCCGGCGAGGGCGAGCACGCTGAGGCTCTGCGCGGCGATGCCCCAGACGACGATCGCGACGGTCGCGGCGACGCGCTTGCGCGTGACGTTGGCGATCATCGCGTAGCGGAAGCCGAGCTGGCCGAGCAGGTAGAGCACCGGCCCGCCGACGATGCAGAGGCGGGCCGCGGTGCTCAGCACCTCGCGCGGGTGCCCGATGAGCAGGTCGTCGCCGACGGCCGCCACGATGATGCCGGCGACGATCGGGATGTGAAGGTAGGTGAACGCGTCGCGCCCGAGCCTGCCGCGCTGCTCGTGCCCCTGGAGCATGCGCTGCGAGCGCACCGCGACCTCGTCGAAGTACAGCCACCACAGCGCCGCGCTGCCGATGAACGCGACGATCACCGCCGCGGCGCGTGAGCCGTCGATCGTCAGCTCCGACGCCGTCGCGCCCGTCGCGACGATGCTCTCGCCGAGCGCGATGATGATGAACAGCTGGAAGCGCTCGGCGAAGTGGCCGCCCTCGATGCTCCATTCCTGCATGTCGAAGGCCCCGCGACCGGGCAGCCAGTAGCGGACAGCGGGGCCGAGGTAGTCGAGGGTGAGCGCGAAGATCCAGACGAGCGTCCGCGCCTCCCCGTCGAGCAGTGCCCCGACGATCCACGGGACGGCGGCGATCGCCGCCCACGCGGTCACGCGGATGAAGGTCTCGCGCCCGCTGTTGCCGCGGCGCATCGACACCAGGCAGAACAGGTCGCGCGTCAGCTGGAGCGCGACGTAGGAGCCGGCGAACAGCAGCGCGCGGTCGCCGAACGCGTCCGGGATCGCGATCGCCATGCCGAGGCTGGCGAGCATGCAGAACATCAGGACCATCCGCACGCCGACCCAGTCGGGGTCGAACCAGTTGACCATCCACGTCGTGTTGATCCACGCCCACCACACGACCAGCAGCAGGAACCCCGTCTTCGCCGCGCCCGTCCAGGTGAGGTCGTGCAGCAGCAGGTGGGAGAGCTGCGTGACAGCGAAGACGTAGACGAGGTCGAAGAACAGCTCGAGGTTCGTCGTGCGCTGCTCGCCGCCGCCCTGCTCGCGCAGGCGCAGCGCGACCTTGTCGAGCCGGCGCCGGCCGGTCGTGCTCACGGCAGCGCGGAGACGAACGCCGCGAGGCTCGCGCTGCCGCGCACCGGCGGCCCGTGGCCGAACAGCGTCAGCTCCGGCTCCAGCGCGGCGAGCCGGCGCTCGCTGTCGCGGTTCTGCGCCGAGTCGTAGTTGAAGAGGTGGGGCGGCTGGCGCAGGCCCCACGCCGTCGTGACGATGTTCATGTCGAAGAACACGTCGCCGCAGACGAGGACCCGGTCGCGCTCACGCCAGAAGGAGACGTGCCCCGGGCTGTGGCCCGGCGTCTCGAGCACGACGAAGCCGGGCCCGACCTCGTCGCCCTCACGCAGCTCGCGCGCGGGCTCGACCTTCGGTGAGCCGCCGTAGATCGCCATCAGCGACGCACCGCGACGCCCCGGCGCGATCTCCGCACGGCCGCGGCGCAGCGCCTGCGCGTCGCCCGCGCCGACCCACACCGGGATGCCGAGCGTCTGCGCGACGCGCTTGCTGCCGCCGGCGTGGTCGTTGTGCACGTGGGTCAGCGCGTGCGCGGCGATCGGCCGGCCCTGGAGCTCGCGCAGCAGCTTCTTCCCGTGTACGACGAGGCCGGCGTCGATCAGCACGTCCCCGATCACGTAGGCGTTGATCCCCTGGCGGGGGACGAGCGGGATCTGCCAGATGTCGTCGGCCAGCTGATGCACGCGGCGGACCCTACACCGGCGCCGCGGCCGCGCGGCACGCGTCATAGAGTTCGGCGCATGTCCGATCAGAGCACAGAGCAGCCGGTCCTCACCGAGCGCCGCGACAACGTCCTTCTCATCACATTGAACCGCCCGCAGGCGCGCAACGCGGTCAACCGCGCGCTGGCCGAGGGGGTCGCCGCGGCCCTCGACGAGCTCGACGGCGACGACGCGCTCGCGCTCGGCGTCCTCACGGGGGCCGGCGGCGGATTCTGCGCGGGGATGGACCTCAAGGCCTTCGTCGCCGGCGAGAGCGCCTGGCACGAGCGCCGCGGGTTCGCCGGCATCGTCCAGCAGCCCTCGCGCAAGCCGCTGATCGCCGCGATCGAGGGCTTCGCCGTCGCCGGCGGCCTGGAGATCGCGCTCGCCTGCGACCTGATCGTCGCGGCCAACGGGGCGAAGCTCGGCGTCCCGGAGGTCAAGCGCTCGCTCGTCGCCGCCGGCGGCGCGCTGCTGCGCCTGCCGCGCAAGCTCCCCTACGGCGTGGCGATGGAGCTTGCGCTGACGGGCGACCCGATCAGCGCCGAGCGGGCGTACGAGCTGGGCCTGGTCAACCGCCTCGCCGAGCCCGGCACGGCGGTCGACGCGGCGCTCGAGCTCGCCGCCGCGATCGCGAAGAACGCGCCGCTGGCCGTCGCCGCGACGAAGCAGATCCTCGAGGAGCAGTGGGACTGGAGCGTCGAGGACTTCTGGGCCAGGCAGGGCGAGGTCTCCGGCCCGGTCTTCACCTCCGAGGACGCGCGTGAGGGCTCGATCGCCTTCGCCGAGAAGCGCGAGCCGGTCTGGAAGGGCAGGTAGCCGCCGGCCCGCATCCCGCGGGCGCTGTACAGGCGGTCCAGGTCCGCCTGTACGGGCGGCCGAAATCTCGGACGTTGCGGGGTGCGCGGCCTACCATCCGCGCATGGGAGTCCGCATCCCACAGATCGTCGCGTTCGGCGGCGGCGGCTTCTCGATGGAGGCCGGCAACCCGCTGCTCGACGACTACGTGCTGTCGCTCGCCGGGCCGCGGCGGCGTCCACGCGTGTGCTTCATCCCGACGGCCTCCGGCGACGCCGACCACTACGTCGTGCGCTTCTACCGCGCGTTCTCGCCGGCGCGCTGCGAGCCGAGTCACGTCTCGCTGTTCCGGCGCGACACCGGCGGCGGGGCGGTCGAGGGCGACCTCGAGGCGCACCTGCTCGCGCAGGACCTGATCTACGTCGGCGGCGGGAGCGTCCTGAGCCTGCTGGGCGCCTGGCGCGCGCACGGCCTGGACGCGATCCTCACGCGGGCGTGGGAGCGCGGCGTCGTGCTCTGCGGACTCTCGGCGGGCTCGCTGTGCTGGTTCTCCGAGGCGGTGACCGCGTTCCACGGCCCGCCGCAGCGCCTCGACGGCCTCGGCATGCTGCCGTACTCCAACTGTGTGCACTACGACGGCGAGCCGGCGCGCCGCGAGGAGTACCACCGCTTCGTGCGCGACGGCATGCGTCCCGGCTACGCCGCCGAGGACGGCGCGGCCCTGCACTTCGTCGGGCACGACCTGGCCGAGGTCGTGACCTCCCGGGCCGGCCGGCGTGCGTACCGCGTCGAGGCGCGCCGCGGCACGGTGCGCGAGACGCCGCTCGAGGCGCGCTACCTCGGCGACGGGGCGGCGCGCGAGCCGCTGCTGGCGACGGCCTGATGGCGCGCACGATCCTCGCGCTCGGCGGCGGCGGCTTCACGACGCCGCCCGGCGATCCGGCGCTCGACGAGCTCGTGCTCGAACTGACCGGCAGGCGCGAGCCGCGCGTGCTGTTCCTGCCGACGGCCAGCGGGGACGCCGGTGACCAGGTGCACCGCTTCCTCGACGCCTACATGCACCGCGCCTGCCAGCCGCGGGTGCTCTCGCTCTTCCGGCTGCGCGACCAGCGCCTGCCGCTGCGCGACCTGATCCTCGCCCAGGACGCGATCTACGTCGGCGGCGGATCGATGCGCAACCTCGTGGCGCTGTGGCGCGAGCACGACCTCGACGAGCTGCTGCACGAGGCATGGGAGCAGGGCACCGTGCTCGCCGGCCTCAGCGCGGGCGCGATGTGCTGGTTCGAGCAGGGGCTCACGCGCTCGGCCGGCGCGGCCGCGCCGGCACCCGGGCTCGGCTTCCTGGGCGGCTCGTTCTCGGTGCACCGCGACAGCGAGCCCGAGCG
>JADGPM010000060.1 GCA_017882425.1 Solirubrobacteraceae bacterium | reverse complement strand
TGCTGAAGGACGCGCCGCACCACCGGCCCGTGCGGCGGCTCGACGAGGTGCGCGCCGCCAAGCATCCGATCGTGAAGTACGGCTTCGAGCAGCACCCGCAGCCGGACGTGGAGGATGGCCGGCAGGTTGTGATCGCGGCGCCGAAGGCGGGCTGAAGTGAGGCGTCGCCGGGCGATCGCAGTCGTCGTCGCGCTCGTCGTGGCCGCGGTCGCCCTGACACACGAGGCGCTCTCGCCGACGCCGTTCCATCACACGCGAGCGCCTGGCGTGTTCGTGCTGGCGGCGGCGCTCGCGGTCGCGCTCCTCGTGCTTGCGCCCCGTGTTCCGTCGCTCGGCGTGGCGGTCGGCGCAGGCATCGCGGCCGGCGGCGCGCTCGGTACGCTCGTCTCGGGAATCGCCTGGAACGGCGTGCCCGACCCGTTCGTGCGCGACGGCATCGCGTTCAACGTGTCCGATCTCGCGATCGCGGTCGGCGACGTGATCCTCATCGCCGCCGCGCTTGCGCACGCCTGGCTGCAGCGCGCCGACCTTCGGCAGCCCGCCTGACCTGCCGCGCTACACGCGCTGCAGGTGCGTGTCCTTGAAGTCCGTCGGATACTTGAGCCCGTAGCCGAGGGTGCGGTCGACGCCGATGTGCACGATCCAGATCAGGTCGGGAGCGAGCGCGAGCGCGACGAGCAGCCACCACGGATAGCCGGCGTGGAAGTAGACGGCGACCGCCGCGGTGGCGACCACAGCGCCCTCGGCGTGGAGGAGCACCCGCGGAAGCCGGCCGGTCGCGGTCACAGCACGACCGCGCCGTCCGCGGCGAGCGTCCAGCCGGGGTTGTGCGCGACCTCCCATGGGTGGCCGTCCGGATCGACGAACGCGCCCGAGTAACCGCCCCAGGACGTCGGTGCGCCTTCGCGCGCGATCGTGGCGCCGGCGGCGCGGGCTTCGGCGATCACGGCGTCGACCTCGGCGGGCGAGCGCACGTTGTGTGCGAGCGCCATGCCACCCCAGCCGCCGGAGTCCGCGACGCCGCTGTCCTTCGCAAGCTCCTCGCGGCTCCAGAGCGCGAGCACCATCGAGCCGGCCTGGAAGAAGACGACGCCGATCTCCGGCGGCGACGAGGAACGCCAGCCCAGCGCCTCGTAGAAGCGCCGTGCTGCGGCGAGGTCGGCGACACCGAGCGTGACGAGGCTGACGCGCTGCTCCATGGCGGGAGTATGCGCCAAGCGTCAGCGCCCGGCGGCGAGCGCCCGTACGGAGGCTGGAATCCGCACGAGCGCGCGGAGCGGGTCGATCGCCGCGCCGTGAGCCCGGACCTCGAAGTGCAGGTGCGGACCGGTCGCATCGCCCGTCGATCCGATCCGGCCGATCACGGTCCCTCCGGCGACCCATTCTCCGACGTGGACGTCGATCGTCGAGAGGTGCGCGTACAGCGTCCGGACGCCTTCGACGTGCGCGATCGTCACGAGCTCGCCCCAGCCTCCCGCGCGCAGTCCTGCCCAGGTGACGCGTCCGGCGGCCGCCGCCAGGACGGGCGTTCCCGTGGCTGCCGGCAGGTCGATTCCGGCATGGAAGCGGTCGCCGCGCGGCCCGAACCCGTCCCCGACCGGCGCCAGGAGGGGCCAGCCGAGCGGGATGCCCTCCGGGCCGGGCGCTCGTCGCAACAAGGCGATCGTTGCAGGGCCGGCGACGCCGTCGGCGTGCAGGTGCACGGCGCGCTGGAACCTGCGTACGGCGCCCGCCACCTGCGGGCCGAAGCGCGCGTCGATCGTGCCCGAGGGAAAGCCTCGCCACGCGAGTTCCAGCTGCAGCTCGCGAACGGCCTGGCCGTGCTCGCCGAGACGCAATGTCGCGGAGCTCTGCGGCCGCACGAGCGAAGCTGTCGCCGCGGGCGCCGCGAGGCAGAGAGCCGCGATCGACGCCGACATCCAGGCGAAGAAGGGCGCTGCACGAGGCGTGTGGGCGAAGGCTCGGTCCATCTCGTTCGTCTCTCGAGCCGACCGTGGCGGCCGACGCACGCGCCCTCGCAACGCGTGACGGTAGCAACCTCACGGCGAGCGTCAAGCGAAGGCGTCGGATCTATGCACCAGACGGAGCGCGGAGTAGAGTCGCCCGCGTCCATCAGCGAACAAGGAGCGCGCATGGCTGTCGGCATCCGCATCAAGCTGGCCGGGGTCGATCAGGAGACGTTCGACGCGGTCAACAAGCACGTCGATCCGGCGGGCGATCCGCCGAAGGGCCTCATCTTCCATTCGTCCGGTCCGATCGACGGCGGCTGGGGCGTCATCGACTTCTGGGAGTCGCGCGCGGCCTTCGACGCCTTCCAGGGCCGGATCGCATCGTCGATGGAGGCGGCCGGGGCGAAGATGGAGGGTCCTCCCGACGTAAAGGAGTTCCCGGTGCACGAGATCTTCCAGCCGTAGCGACGCAGCCGGCTTCCCTGAGATGAACGAGGAGTTCGACCGGGCTCGGCGTGAGTTGAGCGAGCTTGTTGGTCTCGACTGCTGGGACGCCATAATGGCCAACGGCGAGTACCTGCAGATCGAGTTTGGAGGCGTCGTGCCGATCAAGGGCTCGCGGCGTTCGGCAACCATGGGTACGCACGGCGCGATCGTCAAGACAGATTGGGAGCTACGAGCCGCTGACGGCTCCGTCGTGGCACGCGAAGATGACGACGGGGCACGGATCGATGAAGCTCTGAGTCACTTCAGAGGCGAGATCGTCTCAGTCGAGGTAGCGCCGGCGGATCTCACGCTCGAGCTCGTGCTCGCGAATGGCGTGTGCTTGATCGCGCACCCGACGAAGACGCCCGTACGCGAGTCGCTTTGGAAAGTCTTCCTGCCCGGCGACCGCATGATCACCGCGGGTGAGGGCGGTCTCGTTCGCGGACGGTCGGACGAGTGAAAGCGAATCCGCCAGCCGGTCAGTCGACGGACGCAGCAACGCGCTGACGCGCTTTCGGCGCGGTCGCAAGCTGGCCGGGATCGATCAGGAGACGTTCGACGCAGTGAACAAGCACGTGGATCCGGCGGGCGACCCGCCGAAGGGCCTCATCTTTCACTCCTCCGGCCCGATCGACGGCGGCTGGGGCGTGATCGACTTCTGGGAGTCGCGCGCGGCCTTCGACGCCTTCGAGGGCCGGATCGCATCGTCGATGGAGGCGGCCGGGGCGAAGATGGAGGGTCCTCCC
>JADGPM010000298.1 GCA_017882425.1 Solirubrobacteraceae bacterium | reverse complement strand
TCCACTCGACCTCGAACAGGAACGTGGCCTTGCCGCGCAGGTACCAGACGCAATCGAGCGATTCGAAGGTGTGCGCGTCGCCCGGCGCGATGAGCGGCAGGTAGGCGCGCTGCTCGTCCTCGCTGAGCAGATCGGCAACGGTCCCGCCGAGATACGCGCGGCGTGACTCGCGCTCGGAAACGTGCGCGCGCAGGCCAAGGCGGTGGCCGTAGTCGACGAGCATGCCGCACATCTCGCCGTGCTCGTGGTGACGAGCGGTCAGCTCGTCCTGCGGGCGGAGAGCCACGACGTTGAGCGCCGGGTCGCGGTACGAGTCGAGCACGGCACGGACGAGGGCGGCATCGGGCGTGTCGTGGCCGCGAAACATGCCCGCGACGCGTTCGAAGTAGGTCTCCTCGTCCATGCCGCGGCTGGTCGAGAGCAGGCCGTAGGCAGCCCACTCGAGGCGATCCGACAGCGGCGGCCGAGCCTTGGCCAGATCCTTGCTGTCGCGCAGCCACCACCGTCCGCGGTCGACCTCGAACAGCCGCGGATGGTCGGGCCGGCGCAGCTCGCCCATGACGATCTCCATGAGCAGATGGACGTGATCCGTCGCCCCCGCCGAGCCCAGCGCCCAATCGGGCGTGTCGGCGGCGTTTGGCTCGGGCTCAGGCTCGGCGGCTCGGTCCCGGTCCGCGGCGTCTTCCTCGTCGTCGGCGGCTCCCTCCGCCGGCCGCGCGCTGGCCGCCTCGCTCTCGCCGAAGGTCTGCGTGCCGACCAGGTGGCGCAGATGGCCCAGGCGATCGAGCCCGACGAGCACTTCGCCCAGCAGCCGCTCGCCACCCGCCGGCTCGCCACGCGCCTCGAGCACGCTGACCGCGACCTGGGTGACCGCACGTTCGACGTCGGCCAGCGCGAATGGCGCGTTCGGGTCGGCATGGGGCAGGTCGGCCAGCTCGTCCTGGACCTCGACATTCTCATCCGCGGGTCCGACGTTGAACTCGAGCAGGCCGCCGATCTGGTTGCCCGACTCGGCGAGCACAGCGCTCGACAGGCGGAATCCGGCACCGATCCCGCCGAGCACGCCCGCGACGAGGCCTGCCGCTCCGCCACGGTCGAGGATCACGACCGCCTTCGCGTCGCGCGCCAGCACGGGCCGGACGGCCAGCAGCGACCGACGCAGCGCCGTTGCCTCGCGGCCGCGATCGTTCGCCGGCGGCGCACCGAAAACCCATTCGAGGGGCAGCTCGCTCGCGGCCTCGCGGCCCAGGACCAGGGCGGTGGCGAGATACGCGAAGCTGACGTTCTCGACCGACCAGCGCACGGGCGGCTGGGTCAGCACGAGCCGTACGCGCGAGCGCGGATCGAGCCGCCCGGGCAGGACCGGCCGGCGCGACCAGAACATCGGCTCGTTGCCGCTGACGTACGCGGGGCCGGTGCGCAGGACGACGTTGGCGCTGCCATCGATGAGCGTTTCGATGTCGTCGCCCGGCCGCGGCTGGAAGCTCGCCGCGCCCGGTTCGACGCGCGAGATGAAGTTGCGCACCTCATGCACGCCCTCTTCAAAGGCCAGCCACGGGTTGCGCTCGCGCCACTGCTTCGACGTTGGCTGCTGGAGATGACCGTGCCGGATACGCAGCGCCGCGATCCGGCCGGGATAGCCGTTCAGCCGGCTGGCCGGCAGCAGCGCGTGGACGAGGCCCAGCCGCAGGCCGGCCGCAACCGCGGGTGCCTTGAGCTGGCCGTCGAGCTGGGCGACGATTTCGTCGAGCGCGATAAGCGTGCGCGGCGTGTACAGCGCGAGCAGCTCGTCGGGCAGTCCGCGGCCGCCGTCGAGCACCGGGAAGCGGTTGACCAGGTCGGTTCGCGCCTGTTTCGCATCGGACTTGCGCGCGAGCTTGATGTCGTCGTCATCGACGGGCGCCATCCGCGGCTCGGTGCCGTGCGCCTGCTCGCGACAGAACGAGCAGCGGAAGACCTTGAGCTTGGGCGCATCGGCGCCGGTGTCCCAGATGAACTCCTGGACGACGACGGGCCGTCCGCAGGTCGGGCAGCGCGAGGTGAACATCAGCTCGATCCGCCGGCGCAGCTCGACCTCGCCGCGCGGCACCGTCGCGACCGTTGACAGGCCGGCGTCGAAGTGGCGCAAGTCGGGCGGGCGCAACACGATCTCGGCCAGCAGGCGCGTCAGCGCCGTCGACTCGAGGGCATATACCCGGCGCAGCGCGGCGATGGCGTTGCGCGCGATCCAGCCACCGCGCCCGTGAGTGTCGATGACCACGTCGCCGGGCGCGGTGCGTGCGGCGAGCTCCGCCGCCACGACGTTATCCGGCGGCGGCGGCGCGAACCGCTCGAAGGCGGGAAGCTGCGGCCCCAGGTTCGGTCGGATGAGCGACGAGAGGGGGTCCGCCATGTGATCGGAGTCTATCGACGCGTGGCACACGCGCGGCGGGACTCAGCGCCTCTGAGGCGCCGAATCTGCGACCGATGTCCGCTGTATGCGAAACCCCATGTAGCAAGACGCCTGGATATGGACCGAGCGGCCTGAATATGCCTGGCCGAGGCGGAAGAGCCGGCCAGACGACGGAATATGCGACCCACGCATATTCAGGCCGCTCGGTCCATATCCAGGCCGATCGGTCCATATCCAGGCCGATCGGTCCATGGGCCGCAAGAAGTAGGGTCGGCCCGATCAGGGGCAAAAAATAGGCGACGGCCCGTTGAGGGCCGCCGCGCTGCGTGTCTAGTGGCAGAGGAAGAAAGCTACCCCTCGTCGTCCTCGCCCGGCTCGTCGGCCGACTCCTCCTCGACGAACGCCTCGTCCGTCGTCAGGTCGTCGGGCACGACGCGGCTGATGTCCTCGATCTCGTCGTCCTCGTCGTCGAGCTCGAGCTCGTCCTCGAGATCCATCTCCTCGCGGATGAGCGTGCCCTTCGTGTACGGGCGCAGGTCGCCGACCTTGGCCGCGGTCGGGAACGACACCTTGCCGTAGTTGGCCGGGTCCTGATAGGTCTCACGGATGATGACGCGGACGTCGCGTTCGCCAATGCTGGTGACGCCGGCGGCGTACTTGTTGCCGTCCGCGATGAGCTTCAGCAGCCGTGCCGCGACGCGCGGCTCGACGAAGCCGATGTGGCGGCCGTTGGACTTGGCCTCAAGGCGCGGCCCGTCAGGCGACAGCTCGACCGCGTCGCCGGGGTTGACCTGCGCAAGCTGCTTGGGGTCTGCGAGGTCGATCAAGTGCGCGAAGCCGGTCTTGCCGGTCTCCTCGACGAAGATCGACACCGCTGCCTTGTCCGTCTTGTGCGCGGCGACTGTCTTCTTGCCCGCCTCCGCGAGGAGCATGCGCAGGCGCGCGATATTCCGCTCGGCGATGCGATTGGTCGGATCTATGGCCAGCGCGGCCTGGTAGTGCTCGCGCGCCGTTGCCAGCTCGCCCATCTCCCAGAATGCCTTGGCCAGGCGGTTCTCGGCCTCCGAGTCGGGGCCCATCTCGAGGATGCGCCGGTTGAGCTCGGCGGCCTGGTCCCAGTCGGCGGCAGTCGCCGCGGCGATCGCCTGCTCGTTCAGCTGGCGCTTGAGTCGGGTGGCATTGAGGGCGGGCGCTGGGACGCCGTCGGTGATCGAAAAACTCATGGTTTGCTTGGGTTCCTTCGCCTTGGGCTCGTGCACGCGCGCTGGCGCACGCAGGGACGGTCAAATCGGGAAAGCCTGCCTACTATACTCACCGAGGTCCCCTCGTGCGACCAGCGCTGTGGCGCGGGCGCGAGACGACCGCGGAACAAGCGCTGGAGGAAGCTCTCCACTCGTGGACACTGGATGCACAAGCTGCGGCGCTGAGCGCGCCGCGAGCCCAATAACGGTCCGCCCCGTCCACCCGGAGGCGCTCGCCCGGTAGAGCACCGGGCGCCTCGGACGAGACGGCCACCCGTCGAGGTAACGGATGCTCTACTTGAGTCAGGTAATCGGCCGGCCCGTTCGCGACATGAACGGCGAGCCGATCGGCAAGGTCGC
>JADGPM010000059.1 GCA_017882425.1 Solirubrobacteraceae bacterium | reverse complement strand
GTGAGCACGCCGGGATTGAGATGCGGCAGCAAGCCGGTTTGCTCGAGCACGGCGTCGGCGGCGCGCGCGAGATACTCGAGCGTCGTCGAGCAGCCGAGCTCGGCCAGTTCGTCGCGCGCCGCGCGGTAGCGCAGCTCCGGCTTGTCGCCGAGCGTGAAGAGCGCTTCACGGCAGCCCGCGGCCGCGCCGGCGGCTGCGATCTCGACCACTTCGTCGATCGTCAGGTAGGCGCGCTCGCCCCGGCGAGGCGGCGCGGCGAACGTGCAGTAGTGGCACACGTCGCGGCATAGCTTCGTCAGCGGGATGAAGACCTTCGGCGAGTACGTGACGAGGCCGCCCGCGCGCTCATCCCGTAGCTGCCGCGCTTCTGCGCACAGCTCGTCGAGAGACGTCACGAGGAGATCGGCGGGCAGCATCGCCACAAGGCTAGATGCCGCGGCGGCCTCTGGGCGAGATCATGGCTACTCATGAGCCTCCGTCCCGTCCTGCGACGCGACCTGAGCTACGGAACGCGCTGCACGCGTTCGCAGTTGCGCTTGACGATGTCGCGACGGTCTGCGACCACGGTGTCCCGGCCGGGGCCGCAGGAGATCCAGTCGCGGACGCCGTCGCGCGTGAGGATCGTGTCGTCGCCCGGGCCGCCGAACAGGTGGTCGGCTCCGGGGCCGCCCGTGAGCGTGTCGGGGCCCTGGTCGCCTTCGATCCAGTCGGCGCCCGGGCCGCCGTCGATCGTGTCGGCGCCCGTGTCGCCGAACGCCTGGTCGTCGCCGGCGCCGAGTGCCATCCGGTCGGCGCCTGCCCGCCCCAGAACGACGTCGTCGAAGCGTGTCCCCGCGATGCGGCCGCCACCATCCGTCGCGAAGCGCAGGCAGGGCGGCCCGGGTGGAAGCGAGCTCCGCGGCGTCCAGTCGCTCGGCCCCCATTCGATCGGGCCCGGATAGGCCAGCCGATCGCCGCTGCCGTCGAGCCGGATCACGTGCAGGTACGAGCTGCGCGCGAAGGCGATCTCGGAACCGTCGGGCGACCAGACCGGCGAGGTGCCACGCACGCCCGCCCCCACCGGAGCGACGCCGCTCCCGTCGGCCGCCATCGTGTACAGCGCCGACGCACCGGCCCGCGTCGAGCTGAAGACGATCCGCGTCCCGTCGGGCGACCAGCTCGGATCGCTGCTCTCGCCTACACCAGAGGTCAGCACGCGCTGATTACCGCCGTCGGCGTCCATCACCCAGATCTGGAACGAGCCTGTGCGGTCCGAGGCGAACGCGATGTGACTGCCGTCCGGCGACCAGTGGGGCTCGAACGCCCTCACCGGTTCGGACGTCAGCGGCGTGACGACGCCGGATCGCATGTCCAGCACGACGATCTGGGCCGGTGCCTGCGGTGTCACACCGTCCGCGATCAACAGCAGCGAGCGGCCGTCCGCCGACCAGCCGAACGCGACCGCAAAGTCCGAGCGAGCCGGCTTCGGCAGGCGGTGTGTCGCATCGACGAAACCGACCCACGCACCATTCCCGGCGTCGCTCGTCACCGCCAGCACGGCACTGCCGGGCGCCGCAACGGCGTACTCGGTCAGCACCAGTACCTGCCCCGGGCTCACGGTCCAGCGGCGCGACGCCGCGCCCGGACCGACCCCGCAGACCTCGTAGCGCAGGGCATCCGGATTCCTATCCCCGAAGTCGAGCTGCGTCGGCCACTGGACGCCGAAGAAGATCTGGCCGTTCACGCCCGGAAACGCGCCCTCGCCGGCGTGTGCCGTCGCCGCAAGGGCGGCAACGGCACACGCGACGGCAAGCAGCACACGCACGCCGGACTACCGCTTCGGTCTGAGCACGCGCTCGCAGTCGCGCGCCACAGAGTCGAGCGCGTCGACGACGACGGTGTCCCGTCCCGGCCCGCAATAGACGACGTCCCTTGCACCGTCGCGGACGAGGATGCGATCGTCGCCGGTCCCGCCCGAGATCAGGTCGCGACCGGTGCCACCTGTCAGGACATCAGCGCCGCCACCGCCCGAGATCACGTCGTCGCCCGCGCCACCCCCGATCCGGTCGCGCCCTTCCGTTCCGTAGATCACGTCGCCGAAGCGGCTGCCGGTCAGGACGTGGTGGCCGGAGTCCCCGAAGACGGCACACGGCGGCAGGCCGTCGAGCAATTCCGGATGCGCGACGGGTTGCCAGTCGAGGCCGCCGCCGAAGACGCCGCCGCCGCCGTTCGGGTAGAGGACGCGCGCGCCGCTGCCGTCGGGCGCGACGACCGTGACGCCGGCAGACCCGACGAACGCGAGCAGTGAGCCGTCCGGCGACCACGCGGGCCACATGCCCATAAGCCCGGGCGCCAGGGGCCGACGACCGCTTCCGTCAGGGCTGACGAGCGTCAACTCGCCGAACGAAAGGCGGCCGCGCTCGTACGTGAACGCGATCGTGCCCCCGTCCGGTGACCACACCGGCCCACTGACGGAATCGGTATCCCGAAAGATCACACGGTCGCCGCTGCCGTCGCTTCCGACGACGTGGAGAGCCGTCCCGCCGTAGGCGAGCTGCGTGCCGTCGGGCGACCACGAGAACGGCCCGGTCGCGGCGGCGACCGCGTGCCTGCCGCTCCCGTCCAGACCGCCGACATACAACGACGGCGGCGGTCCCCCCGTCGACTGAGGCGGCCACTGGAACGCGAGCAACCCACCCTGCGGCGACCAGGCCGGCCACTCGGCCTCCATGATGCCGCGGCCATAATCGGGGCCGAGCGGGCGGACGGCGATCGAGACGTCGGTCCCGCTCGCGGCGACCCGACCCTCGACCGCATAGGCGAACGCCGTGCCGTCGGGCGACCACGACGGCTCGGACTGCTGGTCACCGCGCATCGGCGACGTCAGCCGGTAGCTCCGCCCGCTGACGTCGACGCCGCAGATGACGGACGTCGGGCCCGCAGGATCCACCGCCGCGAACGTCCGCGGCCAGTCGACCGTGAACAGGATCAGCCCGCCCGGCGAGGCCGCGCGCGCTGCGCCGGCGGTCGCGAACGCGAACGCCGCAAGACCGAGCACGATCGGGTGGCCTGGCTTCACACGATGGTGATTCCCGGTCATGCCGTCTACTGAACGCGCAGCACCCGCTCGCAGTCGCGCGCGACGAGGTCGCGCCGGTCGACGAAGGCTGTATCTCGGCCGGCGCCGCAGGAGACCCGGTCGCGGGTTCCGTCGCGCGCGAGGATCGTGTCGTTTCCGGCGCCGCCTTCGAGCACGTCGCCGCCCGGCCCGCCGGTCAGCCGGTCGGCGCCCGGCCCGCCGTCGAGGTCGTCTGCGCC
>JADGPM010000297.1 GCA_017882425.1 Solirubrobacteraceae bacterium | reverse complement strand
TGTCCCCGCGGCGGCACGCAGGGCGCGTCGCAGGATGCCGGGCTGCCGGGCAGGGACGGCGGGCGCCGGTCGATCCCCGGTGGCCGGGGCGGGCGCGGACCGTGCCGGCGTGGACACGGCGCGCGGCGGAGCGGGCGAGGTGGTCAGGCGCGCCGGCGCCGGGCCCGGGCGGGGCGCAGCCGGCGCAGGAGCGGTCGCGGCGCGCGCGATGACGGCGCGCACGCGAGCGGGTGCGGCGGCCGGCGCAGGGGAGCGAGCCGGCGGCGCCGGCGCAGGTGCCGCGGATCCGGCGGGGGCCGGGGCGGAGGCGATCTCGGATGCGCCGGGCGGCGCCGTCGCGGGCGGTCGCGCAGTCACCGTCTCCACGGGCTGCGGGGCGGGCTCGGCAGTCCGCGCGAGCACGGGTCCGGAAGGCGCCTGCGCCGGCGCGCTCGCGGGCTCGGGTGCCGCCGGGGCGGACGGGACGATCGAGGCTGCCGGGGCGGCGGGAGCGGGAGCCGGCTGGGACGAGAGGCGGAAGCCCTGGGCGCGCCGGGCGCCGAACTCCTCGACGGGCGTGCGCGCGATGGTCGCTCCCGCAGGTATCTCGGACGGCCAGGCCGGCTGTCCGCCGGCCGGCCCCGGCTCGTGATCCTGGAACGACGGGGGCCCGACGGCACGGGCGAGCGCGGCGCGCGCCGCGCTGTCGGAGAGCGGCGTCCCCTCGGCGCGGCCGTCCCCGAACATCCAGCGGCTGGCGAACTCCGACATGCCCTCCGGCGCCGCGAACGGTGCCGGAGCCGCGGGCGACGGAGCACCCAGCAGCCGGCGCGCGATGCGCGCGACGTGCGGCCGGCGGCGTTCGGCGACCCGCGTCGCGAGCTGCGCACGAGGCGTACGACCGCGCGCCTGAAGGCGGCCCGAGAGCCGGAGCGAGCGGGCGAGCAGCCGGCTCGCGGGAGTGGATGGGGTCGGTGGCATCAGGTGTCGTCAGGCGAGCCGAGCGAATCGGCGATCTCGAGAAAGCTGCGCCGGTCTGCGTGCTCGAGATCCAGGATCGTCTCGAGCGGCCAGTGCAGCCGGTGGGCGAGACGGGCCGTCTCCGTGAAGAGGTCGTGCGGAGACGGCCGCGTCATTCCCCCAGGCGGCCGTCCTCTATCTCGGAGAGGTCGACCTCGAACTCATGGGCGCAGGCCGGGCAACTGATGTGCCCGACCAGCTCGGCGTCGGCGTTGAGCCGTTCGTAGAGGCGTTGCAGGTGATCGAAGTCCACGGCGAAGAGCTCCTCGATCACGCTCGGGGTGACCTCGGTCAGGTCGCCGAGTCGCGTGACCGTGCGGGCGAGCAGCAGCACGGCCAGGTACGCCTCGTTCTGGCGCACCGCCGGATCGCGCAGCGGCTCGATCTCGTCGCGCGCCGTCGCGAGCCGCATCACGCCCTCGCGGTGGACGGCCCCGTCGGGGCCGACGTATCCGCGCGGGAGGGTGAATGCGTGCTCGGTCCGGAGCGTCGCAGGCGTCGTCACGGTGCTGCTCACAACCGCTTGAGGCCCTCGTGGCAGATCTGGATCTCCTCGACGGCGACCTCGTTGCCGCCCGCGTTGAGGGTGGCGCCCGTGTACTTGATGGGCCACCCCTGATCGAAGCTCCAGGTCGCGATCGTCGAGCCGCTGTAGTCGATCAGCGCGACGCTGCCGTTGGTGCGCGACTTGTCGGGACCCTCCTGGATGACCTGCTCGCGCCACTTCCAGATGTCGAGGGTCTCGTCGACGCCGCGCTTGAGCGTGATGTTCGACCACTTGATCTCGCCCGGCACCTTGCGCACGACCGGACGGCCGTTGTCGTCGATCGACTTGTGCTCGATGACCGACGTCTCCGAGTCGAGCCCGGAGCATTCGCGGAACATCCCGACGCCCTGGCGGCCACCGAGGTCGAGTCGAAAGTGGGATGCGGGACGCGGTTCCTTCGCAGGCATCTCAGGCTCCTGTCGGGGTGATTGTCATCTGCATGCGGATCAGCCCTCGACCTGCGCCGCGCCGGCGCTGTACTGGCTGATCCGGAAGATCACGAACTCGGCCGGCTTGACCGGCGCGATGCCGACCTCGACGATGACCTGGCCGGCGTCGATGACGTCGGTCGGGTTCGTCTCGGCGTCGCACTTCACGTAGAACGCCTCCTCGGGCGTCGCTCCGAAGAGCGCGCCCTCGCGCCAGGTGCGCGTGAGGAAGCTGCCCACGGCGATCCGCAGGCGGATCCAGAGGCGCTCGTCGTTGGGCTCGAAGACGGCCCACTGCGTCCCCTCGAGGATCGACTCCGAGAGGTAGTTGAAGAGCCGGCGGACGTTCAGGTAGCGCCACTCGGGATCGCTCGACAGCGTGCGCGCGCCCCAGATGCGGATCCCGCGGCCGGGGAAGCTGCGGATGCAGTTGATGCCCGACTGGTTGAGTGCGCCCTGCTCCTCGTGCGTGATCTGGAAGGCCAGGCCGTTGACGCCGAGCACGACCTCGTTGGCCGGGGCCTTGTGCACGCCGCGCGTGTTGTCGGTGCGCGCCCACACGCCGGCCACGTGGCCGGACGGCGGCACGAGCAGCGGCCGGCTGGTGAGCGGGTCCATGACCTCGAGCCACGGCCAGTAGAGCGTCGCGTACTTCGAGTCGTAGCCCGCGGTCTTGTTGCGCCACTCGTGGATGTCCTGCGGGATCAGGTCCGGCGGCGCGTCGAGGATCGCCATGCGGTCGCCGGCCATCTCGCAGTGCGCGATGAGCTTGCCCTGCTGGTCGCGCAGCTTGGTGTCGTCTCCGGCCGCGAGCGCCATCAGGTCGGGCACGCAGACCATGGTGATCTCGTCGACGCCGGCAAGGGCGCCCATGCCCTCGCGCCGCGCGACGTCGCCCTCGAAGTCGCGCGCCGTGAGCTCGCGGCCGGGGGCCGACGGAGCGGTGAGCGTGTACTTGCCGATCGCCGGCGCCTCGGTCCCGGTCTCCTCGATGCGCACGATCGCGGAGGCGGCGTTGACCTTGGTGGCGATGTTCGTGCGGCCCTTCTTGAGCGTGAGGCCGTCGTGCTCCTCGCGCGTCCCGCCCGCGGTCACGATCAGCGTGTAGGTCGCCTCGTCGGCCGCGCCGTCGTCGCCCTCGGCCTTCGCCGGCTTCTCCGCGACGAGCTCGACCTGCACGTCGCCGTCGACGCCGTCGCGCGCCGTGGCGCGGAACGCCTCGATCGACTTGTCCGAGGCGGCGGGCAGGGCGGCCTGGCGCTTGCCGGGGCCGGCGTCGTCGACGCCGACGCGGACGATCCAGCACACCCCGCCGCCGTTCTGGAAGTAGCCGTAGACGGCGTGCGCCAGATAGCTGCCCTCCATGAAGGGGCCGTTCTCGGGCTGGACCGGGTCGCTGTAGAGCTTGGAGAACTGCGTCCAGTTCGAGATTCGCATCGGCTGGTTCGCAGGCCCGCCCGGCGCCACGCCGACGAATGCGGCCACCGCCGTCCCGACGCCCTCGATCGGCTTCGACTGCGAGGGCACCTCCTCGACGTACACCCCTGGCGTCAAATAGCTCGGCATGTCACTCTCCTCGTGGGCCGGGACGGTTGGCAAGTTCCTTCACGAGCGCCTCCGGCGCGGCGCTCGCGATCTGCCGGGGCGTCTCGACCCCGGCATCGAAGACCTGGATGGCGCTGTGATCGCGATCCCAGAGCACGAGCTTCGCGTCGGGCGCGGCGTCCCGCGCGCCCTGCAGCAACCCGTCCCGCGCAGCGACGTCGAGCAGGATGCTGTCGGGATGGCTGCGACTGCAGGCGGTCAGGACCGACCCGGGATCGCTGCCGCCGTCGATGACGGCGATGCCCGCGCCCTCGAGCAGCTGGCGCATGCCGACGGCTTCCATCGGCGTGAGGCCTCCGAGGAGCACGCATGCCGACGCCTGGACGCTCACGGGCATCCGCGGAGCATCGCCGTGCCGGCACTCGGGCGCCAGGTTCGTGCGGGCAGACGAACGGGCAACCGCGGTTGCCCGTTCGGGCAACCGGCAGGTCAGCGCAGGGCGCGGGCGACGTCGTGGAACTGCTCGAAGTCGGATTCGAGCGTGAGCCTGCCGAGCTTGCCGTACTCGAGCGCGACGCCGCGCACGAGGTGGCGCATCGCGATCACGCCGCCGTCTTCGGCAGCCAGGAACGCGGCGGCCAGCGAGGCGTTGCGGATATTGCCGCCCGCCAGCTTGAACTGGTGCGCGAGGAACACGAGGTCGACGTCGTCGGCGAGCGGCGCCTTCTGCGGGAGCAGCAGCCGCCAGATGCGCTCGCGGTCGGCGGGCTCCGGGAACGGGAAGTCGACGACGAAGTCGAGCCGGCGCAGGAACGCCTCGTCGATGTTCTGCCGGTAGTTCGTGGCCAGCACGACCGCGCCCGCGTAGCTCTCCATGCGCTGCAGCAGGTAGGCGACCTCGAGGTTCGCATAGCGGTCGTGCGCGTCCTGCACGTCGGAGCGCTTCCCGAACAGGGCGTCGGCCTCGTCGAAGAAGAGGATCGCGTTCGAGCCGTCGGCGGCGGCGAAGATGCGGTCGAGGTTCTTCTCCGTCTCCCCGATGTACTTCGAGACGACGGTGGCAAGGTCGATCCGGAAGATCTCCTGCCCGAGGTCGGTTGCGAGTACCTGCGCCGCCATCGTCTTGCCGGTGCCCGAGTCGCCGGCGAACAGCGTCTTGACGCCCTGGTTGCGTGCGACGGTGCGCTCGTAGCCCCACTCGGAGAGCACGAGGTCGCGGTGCCGGACGTAGGCGGAGATCGAACGCAGCACCTCGGAGGAGCGCTCGGGGAGGATCAGGTCGTCCCAGCCGACGCGCAACTCGAGCCGCGTCGCGAGCTGACCGAGCGCGCCGCTCGAGGCGCTGCGCGCTCCCAGATCCAGATCCTCGGGACCCGGCGAGCGGCCCGCCGACGATGCGACGACCTTGGCGACCTCGGCGGCGCGCTCGACCTGCCCGATCGAGAGCCGGAACTTGGCCGCGACGTCATCGACGTCCTCGGCGCCCGAGGCCCGGATCCAGGCCGCGCGCCGTTCGGGCAGCGACGGCTCGGGCACCTCGACGATGATCGCCGGGAGGTCGGCGAGCGTATACGCCGCGGCGCGCGTTCGTGCACACAGGATGACGCGCGCCGACCGGCTGGCGAGCCAGCGCTGCAGTGCGCGCGCAGGCCCTGGCTCTAGCTGCTCGATGCCGCCGAGCGCCACCAGGCCGTGCTCGAGGGCGGCGATCAGCGAGGCCTCGCGCAGGAGCTGCGGATCCCCGGCCGAGACCGCGTCGACGAGCACGAGCGGCCGCCCGGCGGCCGCGGCCACGACACCCGGCGCGTCCGGCCCGGCGACCAGCAGCGGCACCGGCGTCTCGAGCTGCAGCATGGCTGCGAGCTCGGCCACGACCTGCCCGCGCCCGAGCCCGTCGGCGTCGGCGCGGACGACCTCGATGCGGAGGTCCTGGGGCGTGTCGGCGAGGTCGACGCCGAGCAGGAACCCGACCAGGCGCTCGGCCGCCTGCGCGCCGCGCTCGGCGAGGGGCACCGACGCATCCGCGTCGGCCACCCGCAGCGCGCCACTCGAGCGCAGGCGCCCGCCGCGGTCGAAGCACGCGAGCACGTCCGGGGCCGCGAAGCCGGCGCCCTCGAGCAGGCGCGCGATCAGGCGCGGGCTGGGCAGGCGCCGGGTGAGGTCGTCGTGCAGGTAGCCATACAGGCGGCCGTAGCGCGGGTGCAGCTCGGGCGCCGCGCAGAGCGCCAGGACGCAGGCCTCGAGGTGGCTGAGCCCGAGCAGCGCCGCGGCGCTGTCGAGGCGCGCGTCGAGATCGTCCTGCGCGTGGTCGCGCGCGAGGCGCACCGCGGCCTGGTCGGAGAGGTAGAGGCCGCGGAAGGGATCGACGGGGTCGGGCTCCGTGGCCGCGACCGCCTCGACGGACGCGCGCACCAGTGCCGTCAGCTCGGCGAACGAGAGCGGCTCAGGTGCCGTGCTCAGCGGCGATCGCCTCGGCTTCGTTCTCGAGCGCATCGCCCGGCATCGAGACGGTCAGCGGGCCCGTGGTCGGCGCGTCGCGCTGCTGCACGACGTGCGCCAGTTCGTGGGTGAGGAGCTCGTCGCCCGCGCTCGTGCCGGGCTGGTATTCGCCGCGCCCGAAGTAGACGTCGGATCCGGTCGTGAAGGCGCGGGCGGAAACCGACTGCGCGAGCTTCTCGGCCGTGTCGTCGTGGTGCACGCGCACGTCTGCGAGCGGGTCGCCGAGCGCCTCGGTGGCGCGCTCGCGCGTCCCCGGCGCGAGCGGCGAGCCGGCGCCCCGCGTGCGGGCGATCGTCGCCTCGACGTCGGGATGCGCCGTGCCGTTCGGCAGGATGCCGTCGCCGACCCTGCCGATCAGGGCCCCGAACGCGCGGTTGCCGACGGTCGCTGCGAGGCGCGCCGGGTCACCACGATCGGACCCCTGCGCCTCGCCCTCGCGCTCGCCGGCGGCGTGCTCCTCGCCGTGCTCGTAGCTCCATCCGCTGTCAGTCATGGGCGATGCCGATCATACGCCGCGCGGGGGTGCGACTGCCAGTCGCTTCCGGGGGAGCCCACAGGCGCCACTTGCGGGGGCACGGCCGGCGCCGCTAGGGTCGGACAGCGCATGAGCCTCTCCGAGACCTCCGTCATCCCGCTCAACACGATGCTCGCCGACCTCGACGAGTCGCTCAAGGCGCTCATGGGCACCGAGCTCGGCCGCCACGGCTTCGAGCTCGTGCAGATCGCGTTCGACGCTCCCACGAAGGAGTGGGCGTCCACGCTCTCGGCGCCGACGCTCAGCCTCTTCCTCTACGACATCCGCGAGACGAAGGACCACCGACCCGCCGACTGGGAAGCGCGCCAGGAGGACGACGGGCGCCGCTTCGAGCTGCGGCCGCCGCTGCGCGTCGACGTCGCCTATGCCGTCACCGCATGGACGCGGAACGTCGAGGACGAGCACCGCATGCTCTCCCAGGCGCTCGCGATCCTCTTCGCCTACCCGGTGCTGCCGCGCGACGAGCTCACCGGGTCGCTGCGCAACGGCTCCCAGCGCTTCCCGCTCAATACGCGCGTCGCGCGCGAGCGCTCGGACGGCGGCTCCAACTTCTGGACGGCCGTCGGCGGGCAGTACAAGGCCTCGCTCGACTACGTGGTCACGCTCGCATGCGAGCCTGGCTCACGGATCGAGCGCGGCCCCGAGGTGCGCACACAGACGCTGCGGACGCAGCGCACCGGAGCCGATCAGACGCGCGAGGAGGCGCACCGCTTCGGCGGCATGGTGCGCGACGAGACGGGTGCGCCGGTCGCCGGCGCGTGGGTCGCGCTGCCCGAGAGCGGGCGTTTCGCGCCCACCGACGCGCGCGGGTACTTCCTGATCGAGCACGTCCCGGAGGGGACGCAGCGGATGGTCGTGCGCGGACCCGACGGCGCCGAGCAGGAGGCGAAGATCGAGGTGCCGGGGAGCCGCGTCGACATCGTGCTGGCCGCGGATGGCGCGGCCGCCGCGAAGCGCTCCGGCAAGGGCTCGTCCTAGATCATGCCCTGGCGCACGGCCTGGGCCACGGCCTGGGAGCGCGTACGGACGTTCATCTTGATGACGACGTCGTGCAGCACGTTCTTGATCGTGCGCTCGCTGTAACAGAGCTCGGCCGCGACCTCGCGCGTCTGATGCCCGTCGGCCACGAGTCGCAGCACGAGTCGCTCGCGCTCGTTGAGCGCGGGGGCGGCGGTCCGCGGCTCGCTGTGGTGGGAAGCGCGGCGGTAGAGCGTCTCGAGGAGTTCCGGCGCCATCACGCCGGTGCCCCGCGCGGCCGCACGCACGCTCGCCGCGAGCCGGTCCGGCGTCAGTGTGACGCGGTCGAGGAAGCCCGTCGCGCCGGCGTCGATCGCCGACAGCAGCAGGTCCTCGTCGCGGCGCTCGACGCACGCGATCAGCATGGGCCCCGGCTCGCGTGACAGCTCCCGCATGAGCTTGAGCCCGTCCTCCATCGCGGGGTCGATGATCGCGACGTCCGCCGCGTGCAACTCGGGGTGCACGAGCGCCGCCGCGGCGCTTCCGGCACTCCCGACCGACGTCACATCCGGCAACACGGACAGGCAGGCAACGATGCCCCGGCAGAAGATCTCGTGCTCGTCGACGGCGAACAGCTTCACCGGCGTGCCCCCCATGGCGCCGTGGTGTGAGCGGCGAAGGTATCACGCACTGGCATCCCCGTGAGAGGGGGATTTGCGTCACCACTCCGCGCCGTGGGTAGACTCGCAGCGCATGCCGCCGATCGTGACCACGGGCGCGACCATCATGTGCATCCACGGGGGGCAGGTGGTGCTCACGCCCCGCCAGACGCAGGTGACCATCGCCGGCAACCCCGTGCTGCGCGAGGGCGACCTCTCGGGTGCGCCGATCGTCGGCTGCTTACAGCCGCCCAGCCCGGGGACGAAGCCCTGCACGACCGTGATCTCGACGCTGCCCGGCTCGGCCTCGATGCGCGTCACCGCCGCCGGCGCGCCGGTGCTGCTGGCGACGCTCAGCGGCATCACCGACGGCGTGCCGCCGGGCACCATCATGGTCGCCTCGCCCGGCCAGACGACGGTGCAGGCGAACTGACGCGGGCCCGTCTTCGCGGCCGGCGGGCGCATGCCCCGATCGGTCCGGTCCGCGTTCCGCCGCGCAGTAGACTGGGCGCCGTCGCAGCGACGTTGGGGGAGTAGGTGGCGGACGTAACGCGCAAGGTGGGGCGGTTCGAGATTCTGCGCGAGGTCGGCCGCGGCGGCATGGCGGTGGTCTACCTCGCACGGCAGACCGATCTCGATCGCTTCGTCGCGCTCAAGGAGCTGCCGGCGTTCCACGCGGCCGACCACGATTTCGCCGAGCGGTTCCTGCGCGAATCGCGCATCGCGGGCTCCCTGAGCCACCCGAACATCGTCACGGTGCACGACTACTTCGACGTCGAGGGCACGCCGTACATCTCGATGGAGTACCTCGAGCGCGGCTCGCTGCG
>JADGPM010000058.1 GCA_017882425.1 Solirubrobacteraceae bacterium | reverse complement strand
GGCGACGCTCTCGACGAAGGAGACGGTGGGCTACGGGCAGGCGCTGCTCGCGACCGGCGCGATGGTGCGTCGCCTGCAGATCGACGGCAACGACCTCGACGGGCTGCACTACCTGCGGGCGTTCGGCAACGCCGACGCGATCCGCGCCGACCTCGCCGGCGCGCAGGACGTCGTCTGCGTCGGCGGCTCCTACATCGGCTGCGAGGTCGCCGCGTCGCTCGCGACGCTCGGCAAGCGCGTCACGATCGTGATGCAGGAGGCCCAGCCGATGGAGCGCGGCTTCGGCGCGCACGTCGGGGCCTGGTTGCGCCAGGTGCTCGAGACGCACGGCGTGGCCGTCGCCGGGCTCGACGACGTCCGGCGCTTCGCGGGCGAGGGGCGCGTCTCCACCGTGATCACGGCCTCGGGCCTCGAGCTGCCCGCCGAGCTCGTCGTCCTCGGAGTCGGCGTGCAGCCGGACGTGATGCTCGCCCGCAGCGCGGGGCTCGAGCTGGGAGCGAGCGGCGGGGTCGCCTGCGACGCGCGGCTGCGCACGTCCGCCCCCGGCGTCTGGGCCGCGGGCGACGTGTGCGAGTACGAGAGCGTCGTCCACGGGCGACGCATCCGCGTCGAGCACACCGAGCACGCCCAGGCCCAGGGCCGCCACGTCGCGGGGGCGATGCTCGGCGACGAGGGGCCCTACACCGTGGTGCCCTACTTCTACAGCGACCTCGCCGACTGGGCCTCGCTCGAGTACGTCGGCCCCGCGGCCCGGTGGGACGAGGAGGTGGTGCACGGCGCGCTCGCGAGCGGCAGCTTCGGCGTCTGGTACCTCGAAGCGGGCCACGTGCGCGGCGCGCTGAGCGTGGGCGGTGGGCTCGATCTCGACGCCGCGCGAGCGCTGATCGCGCGCGGCGGGCCGGTCAGTCCTGCCGACCTGACGTAGCGGCCCGCTCGAACCCGGACAGGTGGTGCCCGGCGGACTCGGCCGCGGCCTCGCTCGCGAGCGTCTCGCGCAGGGCTCCGTCGAAGGCGCCCTGCTCGGCGACGCGCTGGGCCGTCAGGGCGTCGAGCTGCGGCCCGATGGCCCGCGCATCGCGCGAGCCGAGCCTCGTGCGCAGCGCCATCCGCGCCGGGGACACCGCCCCGAGCCAGCTCGGGGTGAACACCTTGCTGCGGCGCCCGAGAACGCCGGCGACGATCGCGTCCGCTGCGTCGCCGACCGGATGCGTCTGGCGCAGTGGCCCGGGCAGGCTGCTGCGCATCAGCGTGAATCCCTCGAGGTCGCGCTCGGCGCCGGTGACCATGTCGGTGTCGATCCACAGGAAGTACGCGACGCCGACCGCGACGCCCAGGTGCGCGACCTCCACCCGCAGGATGTCGAGCAGCATCTCCAGCCCGGCCTTGCTGGCTCCGTAGGGGCCGAGCATGGTCGAGGGCGCGATCGCCGCGGCGGAGCTGACGCCGAGCACGTAGCCGCGGCGCTCGACGACGTGCGGAAGGCAGGCGTGGATCGTGCGCCAGTTGCCGACCAGGTTCACGTTGACGATCGCGGCGACGACGTCCGGGTCGATGTGCCGCAGCGCGCCCCCGCCGGCCACACCCGCGTTCGAGACGATCACGTCGACGCCCCCGCCCTCGGCGACGACATGCGCCACCGCCCCGTCGACCTGGTCCTGCCGGGTGATGTCGCAGACGGCGGTGATCGCGTCGGCACCGCAGGAGGCGGCGGCGTCGTGCAGCGCCTCCTCGTCGAGATCGAGCAGCGCGACGCGGTGCGTCGCGCTGAGCTTCTGCGCGGCGGCCAGCCCGATCCCCTGGGCGGCGCCGGTGATGACGGCGACGGGACGACTCGTCGGCAGACCCTAACGCGGGTGCCGCCGGCGCCGGTGATCCGGCGGGTCAGACCTCGCTGCCGGGGATGTAGTGCTCTTCGAGGTAGCGGTCGTTGTCGCGCTTCTCCTGCAGCGCCTGCGCGCCGGCGTAGCCCAGGAGGGCGTTGACGAGAAGCGGGAAGAGGACGAAGAAGACGCCGATCAGGCCGATGTCCACCTTCACCGCATTGCTGACTGCGAGCACCATGTGGGGAGCCTATCGCAGGGGTGACGGAGGGCGCCCGCGCGTGCGCCCTCCGTTGCCGCAGGTCGTCCCGCGGCGGGCGCGGTGTACTACCGTCGCCACATGAACCGCTTCACGGCGCGCATCTACGACCGGATGTTCCGCAAGAGCGAGGAGGCGGGGCTGACCGCCATCCGGCGCGATGCGCTCGCGGACGCCCGCGGCGAGGTCCTCGAGATCGGCGCCGGCACGGGCCTCAACCTGCGCGCCTATCCGCGCCAGGGGATCACGCGGATCGTCGCCACGGAGCCCAACCCGGCGATGAGCCGCCAGCTCGAGCAGAAGGTGGGCGACGCGCCCGCGCCGGTGGAGATCGTCTCGGCATCCGCCGAGCGGCTGCCGTTCCCCGACGCGACGTTCGACACCGTCGTCGGAACGCTCGTCCTCTGCGAGCCGAAGGACCCCGCGCGGGTCGTCGAGGAGGTCGCCCGCGTCCTCAAGCCGGGCGGGCGCTACCTCTTCCTCGAGCACGTGCGCAGCGACGAGCCGAAGCTCGCGCGCAGGCAGGACCGCTACGCCCCGCTGTGGCGCACGGTCAGCGGCGGCTGCAACTGCAACCGCTCGACGCTCGCGACGATCGAGGCCTCCGGGCTCGACGTCGAGCGCGCGAGCATGGGCCGGTTCCCGAAGTCGCCGACGATCACGCGCCCGCTGCTGCGCGGGGCCGCGGTGCGCGGGGACTACCTGTAACCGAAGTCGCCGACGGCCGTCGTCCCGCCGCTCACGCCCGGCAGCGGCGAGCCGCGCACGACGCCGACGCCCACGTCGCGCATCAGCGGGCTCAGCAGCACCGCACGGTGCGGAGGGGAGCGCAGCCAGCCCGCGACGACGCCGGCCGGCGTGCCGAGCGCGCCCTGGCCGTAGGCGAGCGTCTCGCCGACGCCGCGTCCGTGGTAGCCGGCGCGCAGCACGCGCTGGTCCGGCGTCGAGCCGTCAGGCCCGATGTGCGAGAAGTCGCGCGCGCGCACCACGGTCCGCGCGTACCCCCGCGCCGCCTTCGCCAGCGACGCCGACGCACGCAGGCGTCCCAGACCGTTCGCGGTGCGCGCCGCGTTGATCACGCAGAGCATCGTGCGCGCCTCGCGGGCCGGCACCGCGTGGCGCGTGGCGTGCGGGCAGTCGCTGCTCACGTGAGCGGCGGGGGCTGCGCCGGCGAGGGACGCCGGGACGAGCAGCGCGGTCATGGCGAGGGTCGTGAGCATGCCTCCGACGGTAGCGCGCGGGACCCGGCTTCTCCGACCTCGTTGGTAGGATTAGCGCATGATCTTCACGACGAAGGCGGAGTACGGCGTTCGCCTCCTCGTCGAGCTCGGCCGCCAGGAGGACGCAGGCCCGATCTCGCTGAAGGCCATCGCCGAGGGCGAGGGCCTGCCGCTCGCCTACCTGGAGCGGATCGTCGCCCTGTTGAAGAAGTCGAACCTCGTCGAGAGCACGCGCGGTGCCCACGGCGGCTACCGCCTCGCGCGCCCCGCGTCCGAGATCACGATGGACGAGGTCGTCCTGGCCCTCGAGGGCGCCGTCGCCCCGATGTCCTGCTTCGTCGACGACCGCGAGGACGGGCGCGTCCTGTGCTCGCACGTCGAGGACGGGAACGCCTGCGCCACGAAGCTGCTCTGGACCCGCGTCCAGGGCGGCGTCATCCGCGCGCTCCAGCAGACGACCCTGCAGGAGCTCGTGGAGTTCGGCGCACCGCGCCAATCCACGCCGGCGTTCACCCCGACGGGCGCCCAGCTGCCCGTCCACAGCGCCGCCTGACCACCGATCAGCACTGAAAGCACCGGAGACCATGGCCGACCTCGAGATCAAGAACCTTCATGTCCAGGCGGGGGACAAACAGATCCTCAAGGGTCTCGACCTCACCGTGAACGCGGGCGAGGTCCACGCTCTGATGGGTCCGAACGGCTCCGGCAAGAGCACGCTCGCGAACATCATCATGGGCAACCCGCAGCTCGAGGTGACCGAGGGACAGATCCTGTTCCGCGGCCGGGACATCACCGAGGCCGACCCGGACGAGCGCGCCCGCATGGGCCTCTTCATGGCCTTCCAGTACCCGGTCGCGATCCCCGGCGTGACCGTCACGAAATACCTGCGCATGGTCATGAACGCCCACCGCGACGCGCGCGGTGAGAGCGAGATCTCGCTGAAGGAGTTCCGCAGCACGGTCGAGGCCGCGATGGAGCTCACGAAGATCGACCGCGCCTTCACGACCCGCTACCTCAACGACGGGTTCTCCGGCGGAGAGAAGAAGCGCCTGGAGATCCTTCAGCTCGCGCTCCAGCAGCCGCAGGTCGCGATCCTGGACGAGACCGACTCCGGCCTCGACATCGATGCGCTGAACGTCGTCGCCGAGGGCGTCAACACCGTCGCCAAGGACAACGGCATGGGCGTCCTGATCATCACCCACTACCAGCGGATCCTGCACCTGGTCGAGCCTGACCGCGTGTCGATCCTGTTCGACGGGCGCATCGTCAGGGAGGGCGGCCCCGAGCTCGTCACGAAGCTCGAGAGCGACGGCTACGGCTGGATCACCGACGCGATCGGCGACGAGGCCGTCCCCGCCTGATGGCCACGCCGGCGCCCACCGCGCTCGCGCACGACTTCCCGATCCTCGCCCGGGACGGGCTGGTCTACCTGGACAGCGCCGCGACGGCGCAGAAGCCGCGTGCCGTGCTGGACGCCATGGAGGACCTGCTCCTCCACCACAACGCCAACGTGCATCGCGGGACCTACCCGCTGGCCGTCGAGGCGACCGACCGCTACGAGGCCTCCCGTGAGCGCGTCGCGCGCTTCACCGGCTCGAGCGCCCGCGAGACGATCTTCACGAAGAACGTCACCGAGGCGATCAACCTCGTCGCGAACGCCTGGGGCCGCGCCAACGTGGGGCCGGGCGACGCGATCGTGCTCACCGTCATGGAGCACCACTCGAACATCGTCCCGTGGCAGCTCCTGGCGGAGGCGACCGGTGCCCACCTGCGCTACCTCGACGTCGACGACGACGGGCAGCTCTCGCTCGACCAGCTCGACGAGGTGCTGCTGGACCGGCGCGTGCGCATGGTCGCCGTGGCGCACATCTCCAACGTGCTCGGCACGATCAACCCGCTCGAGCAGATCATCGAGCGCTCCCACGCCGCCGGCGCGCTCACGCTGATCGACGGCGCGCAGGCCGTCCCGCAGATACCGGTCGACGTCGCCGCGCTCGGCGCCGACTTCTACGCCTGGACCGGGCACAAGGCCTACGGCCCGACGGGTGTCGGCGTCCTGCACGGCCGCCGAGAGCTGCTCGACGCGATGCCGCCCTTCCTCGGCGGCGGGTCGATGATCCGCACCGTCGAGCGCGACCACTCCACGTACGCCGAGGTGCCGGCGAAGTTCGAGGCCGGCACGCCGCCGGTGGCCGAGGCCGTCGGCCTGGCCGCCGCGATCGACTTCCTCGACGACCTCGGCATGGAGCACGTGCGCGCGCACGAGCTCGACCTCAGCGCCTACGCGCTCGAGGCGCTCGCGCGCGTCCCGGGGCTGACGATCCACGGTCCGCGCGAGGCCGCGGCGCGCGGCGCGCTGATCTCGTTCGCGCTCGCCGGGGCGCACCCGCACGACGTCTCGGAGATCCTCGGGCGCGACGAGATCTGCGTGCGCGCCGGCCACCACTGCGCGCAGCCGCTGATGCGCCTGCTCGGCGCACCGGCGACCTCGCGCGCCTCGTTCGCCGTGCACAACAGCCGTGAGGACATCGACCGGCTCGTCGAGGGCCTGGGCCGCGTGAACGCGATCTTCGGAGACTGACGATGGACGACGCCCTGTACCGCGAGGAGATCCTCGAGCACTACAAGCGCCCCCACAACTGGGGCCCGATGGAGGCGCCGGACCTCGAGGCCGCCGACACGAACCCGCTCTGCGGCGACGAGCTCAGGGTCATGCTGCGCGTCGCCCCCGACGGGACCGTCGAGGACGTCCGCTTCGACGGCCACGGCTGCGCGATCAGCCAGGCCTCGGCGTCGATGATCTCCGACGAGGTCAAGGGCATGAGCGTCGACGACCTCGTGCGCATGGACCGCACCGCGATCCTCGAGCTGCTGGGGATCGACATCTCCGCGACGAGGATGAAGTGCGCGCTGCTGTCGCTGAAGGTGCTCAAGAGCGCGGCGCTCGGTGCCGCGGTCGACTGGGAGCCGGCGACGCCCGAGGCGTCCACGCCCGCGCCCGGTTCCGCGCCGCTGTAGGAACCGCTCGCCGACCGGCACCCTCGGGGCGCGAGGCTGCGGAAAGCCTCCACGGGTCGTCCAGGGTGGACGGATGTTCGATGCTGCGCATACGCGCGCGCGCCGACACGAGTGAGGCACTTGGTCCGTACCCGGATTGGTCCGGGGACGGCCGCGCGGGCAACCCCGCGCCGGGGGAGAACCCGCCTCGTGCACCCCCGGAGGTTTCCAGTGCTCTCCCGCATCTCTGTCCTCGCCGCCCGCCCGCGGCATACCCTCGGCGCCCTGGCCGTCGTCCTCGCGGCGGTGGGCGTGGCCGTGGGATCGGGCGCGAACTTCACGGCGCACGTCGCGTCGGCCGGAAACACGTTCTCGACCGGCACGCTGAGCATCGGCGGCGGTGGTTCGGCGATTCTGACCGCCACGAACATGAAGCCCGGCGACTCCCGCACGGGCCAGGCCGACATCCAGAACACGGGCTCGGTGACCGGCGACTTCTCGCTGACCTCCTCGAACCCGACCGGCTACCTCCCGCTGCTCGGCCAGCTCGACCTCGTCGTCCAGGACTGCGGCACGTTCGCGTCCGGCACGCCGACCTGCGACCCGGGCGACCCGCCGGTCTACACCGGTCCGGTCGACGGACTGCTGAACGTGAGTCTCGGCAACTGGGCCGCGGGCGAGAAGCACCGCTACCTGTTCACCACGACCTTCCCGATCGGGACGGCGGCGAACGACAACCCGTTCCAGGGCAAGAGCTCGACGCTCGAGTTCGACTGGGACGCCGTCTCCTAACGGGCTGACACGACGGGCGGGTGGGGCGGCCTTCGGGTCGCCGCCCGCCCCGACCCGTCACCCGTCGTCATGGGCGCTCCCGCTCCTCCGATCCCCGTCACGATCCCCACGCCCCCGGGCGCGCGGATCCCGCTCCAGGCGCTCTTCGCCTGGGCTGCGACGGCGCTCGCGCTGGTGCTGGGAGCGGTCATGTTCCTGCCGGCCGTCCTCGGCATGCAGCGCTACGTCATCACCGGTGGGTCGATGACGGGGACCTACGACAAGGGCTCGGTCGTCTTCGACCGGGTCGTCGCGCCGAGGGACCTGCACACCGGCGACATCATCACCTACAAGCCGCCGCCCGGAGCGGGGCCCACCGGCTTTGTCACCCACCGGATCCGCGCGATCCGCACGATCGACGGGCGCCGGGTGTACCGCACGAAGGGCGACGCCAACAGCTCGGCGGACCCGTGGGTGTTCACCCTCCCGGACGCGACCCAGGCCAAGGTCGTCTTCGGCGTCCCGTTCGTCGGCTACCTGATCGCGGCGCTCAGCGATCGCACCGTGCGCATCATGATCATCGGGCTGCCGGCGCTGCTGATCGCGTTCGCGGTCCTCGCGGGCCTCTGGCGTGATGCCGGTCTGGAGGCGCGCCGACGGCGCGAGCGCGAACCCGAGGCGGCGGCCTGATGCGCCCGAGCCGTCTCCTGCGCCTGCTGATCGCCCTCGTCGGCGTCGCCGCCTTCACCGTGGGCGGCTTCGCCACGTCCGGGGCGACCTTCGTCGCCCACACCTCGAGCACCGGCAACAGCTTCACGACCTACCCCGACTGGGTGGCGCCCGTCGTGACGATCACGGCGCCGGCGGCCGGAGCGCGCACCGCCAGCAGCACGCCGGCGATCTCGGGCACTGCCGGGATCCTCAGCGGCGACCTTGCGACCGTCACCGTCAGGCTCTACGCCGGCGCCGTCGCAAGCGGCCCCGTCGTCCAGACGAGGACCGCGGCCCGCAACGCCGGCACGGGCGCATGGACCCTCACGCCGACGGCGCTCGCCGACGGCACCTACACCGCGCGCGCCCAGCAGGACGACAGCTTCCTCAACACCGGCTTCAGCGATCCGGTCACGTTCACCGTCGACACGGTCGCGCCCGCCCCGACGATCACCGCGCCGGCCGCAGGCGCCACCGTCGCCGGCGGCGCGACGATCTCCGGCGCCGCGGGCAACGCGACGGGCGACGCGGCGACGCTGACCGTCAACGTCTACGCCGGCGGGACGGCGACCGGTGCGCCCGTCCGCACGCTCACCGCGACCCGCAGCGGCGCGACATGGAGCGTCGCGATCGCGCCCGCCCTGGGCAGCGGCACGTTCACCGCCCGGGCGAGCCAGGCCGACGACGTCGGCCACACGGGCCTCTCGAACTCGCGCACGTTCGTCGTCGACGCCACGGCGCCCGCGCCGGCGATCAGCCAGCCCACGGCGAACCAGTGGCTCACCACGGCCACGCCGCTGATCCGCGGGACCGCGGGCAACGCGACCGGCGACAGCCCGACCGTCACGATCAAGGTCTACGCCGGCGCAACCGCCACGGGCTCGCCGGTGCAGACGCTCAGCGCGACCCGTGCCGGTGTCAACTGGAGCGTCACCGCCGCAGCACTCGCCGACGGCCAGTACACCGCGCAGGCGATCCAGTCGGACGCCGTCGGCAACGTCGGCACCAGCGCGGCGCGCAGCTTCTTCGTCGACACCACGACGCCGGTCCTCTCGATCGCCGCCCCGACCGCGAACCAGCGCGTCGGCGCGCGGCCGCCGATCTCCGGCACCGCCGGAATCCTGCTCGGCGACAGCGCCACCGTCACCGTGCGCATCTACTCCGGCGCCACCACGGCCGGCGCGCTGCGCCAGACGCTCACGGCGGCGCGCAACGCCATCACGGGCGCATGGACCGTCACGCCCGCGACGCTCACCGACGGCCAGTACACCGCCCAGGCGACCCAGACCGACAGCGCCGGCCACAGCGGCACCTCG
>JADGPM010000296.1 GCA_017882425.1 Solirubrobacteraceae bacterium | reverse complement strand
TGCTGGCGGCCGTGGTGCTCGCGGCGCGGCGCGCGCTGCGCGCGGACCGTGCGCTCGCGGCGGGGCCGGCGGCGGCGACGCTCGTATGGGCGCTGCACGCCGGCGTGGACTGGGACTGGCAGATGCCCGCCGTGACGCTCGTCGCGGCGGTGCGCAGCGGCCTGCTGCTGTGCCGGAGCACCCCGGCGGCGGGCCCCAGCGCCGACGGCTGACGTCGCCGGGCCGGCACGCAGGCCCGGTGGCGGCCGCTACCCGGGCGAGGAGGCCTCCGTCCTGGCCGGGGCCGCCGCCGGCGCGGCGCGCCGGGCGGCGAGCAGCGCCCAGCCGGCGTCGAGCGCGACGCCCGCGAGCACGACCAGCGATGGCTCGGCCCCCTGACGGAAGCGGGTGTTGCCGTACGTCGCGAGCGCCGTGACGAACACGAGCACCACCGGCGCGAGCAGGATCCAGAGAGCGTCGCTGCGCCGGCGCACGAGCGCCACGATCCCCGCGATGGCGAGCAGCATCACGAGCCAGGCCGAGCGGATCGCCCAGCGCATCGGCCGCGCAGGACGGCCCTCGGCGGCGTTCAGGAACAGCGCCTGGTCGACGTGGCCGACGTCGAGCATGCGCTCCACGCGGTTGACCATGACGACCGGGAGCCGGCTCGCGTGATGGCGCATGTAGCGGACGCCCGCGTCGCGGTTGCGGTTGAAGTACTGCGACTCGTCCTCGCCCGCACGGCGCGGCAGGTAGCACTGGAAGCGCCACGAGCCGATCAGCGACCCGGAGTAGACGGCCGGGCAGTTCGCGCCGATCCAGACGCCGCTGGAGTTCGTCGAGATCACCACGGGGTCCTGGAACGTCTCCAGGTTGCGGATCGTCCACGGCACGAGCACGACGAGGAAGGCCGCGGCCATCGCCCCCAGCATGCCGGCGCGCCGGCGCCAGGAGTCCGAGGCCCACCATGCGAGCGGCACGCCCAGCAGCACGATCAGGCCCAGCCCCTCACCGCGCGTCAGCGCCGCGAGCGCCACCAGCGCGCCGAACCCGAGCGCCGCCCCCACCGACGGCGCGCGCCGCATCCGCATCGCGACGAGCAGGGCCGCGGCGACGAGCGCGCCGTAGAGCGTCTCGCTCATCAGCGAGCCGTCGGCGGTCACGAGGATCGGGTAGGCGGCGGCGATCGCCGCCGCGACCAGGCCCGCCCGAGGACTCGCGACGACGCGGGCCAGCAGCCCGATCAGCACGACGGTCACGGTCCCGATCAACGCCCCGAGCAGGCGGTGGGACAGGTATCCGTTGGCTCCGACGAGGTCGGCGCCCGCGAGCACGACCTCCCACAGCGGCGGGTGCTCGGCGGTCGGCTGGACGGGCACCGTGAAGGGCTGGATGAAGCCTGCGCCGTCAGCCAGGTGCTGGGCGACCTGGTGGAAGGTCATCGCGTCGCCCTGGACCAGGAACGCCCGATTCCAAACCGCGTAGGCGCCGCGCACGGCCAGTGCGACGAGCGCGATCAGGCCGAGCCCGCGCTCGAATGCACCGGACCTCCTCCACATGGCGCAAGCGTATGCTCTGGCCCCAGTGGCGTCCTATCCCGCGCAGTCCGACGTCGCGCCGGCCGCCCCCGATGCGCTGAAGCCGCCGCCCGGCAACCCGCGCTTCCCGCTCTTCGACGGCCTGCGCGCGATCGCCGCATGCACCGTGCTCGTCACGCACTGCTCGGGGATCACGGCGTTCAACACCGACAACCCGCTGGGCGCGTACACGGCACGCCTGGATCTCGGCGTGACGATCTTCTTCCTGATCTCGGGCTTCCTGCTCTACCGCCCGTTCGTCGCGGCCCGCGTCGAGGGCAAGCCGCCGATCGCCGTCGGGCGCTTCTTCCGGCGGCGCGCGCTGCGCATCCTGCCCGCCTACTGGGTGGCGCTCACCCTGCTGTCGCTCTGGCCGGGCCTGGATCGCTTCAGCGCCCACCCGCTGCGCTACTACACGCTCACCCAGATCTACTCGTTCGAGACGACGACGGGCGGCATCGGCCCGGCCTGGACGCTGTGCGTCGAGATCAGCTTCTACATCGTGCTGCCGCTGCTGGCGTTCCTGATCGGGCGTGCTGTCCGCGGGCGCACCCACTGGGTGCGCATCGAGCTCGGCGTCCTGCTCGCGCTGACGCTCGGCTGCCTGACCGTGCGCAGCGTGCTGCAGGCCTCCGGCGGGTTCTATGTCGCGCAGAACACCCTGCTGTGCTTCTTCGACTGGTTCGCCTACGGCATGGCACTCGCCGTGCTCAGCGTCGCGTGGCATCGCCGCGAGTCCGAGTCGGCGCCTCTGCGCACGATCATCAGACGCCCATGGTTGCCATGGGCCGCCGCGCTCGTCGTCTTCTGGGCGGTGTCCACCCAGCTGCAGCTCTCGCGCGGCTTCTTCTTCGTCTACACCGACTTCAACTACCAGGCCGAGCACGTCGGCTACGCGCTGATCGCCTTCCTGCTGCTCCTGCCGGCGGTCTTCGGCGACTGGGCCGGCGGCTGGCCGCGGCGGCTCCTCGCCCTGCGCTGGATGGCCTGGCTGGGGCTCATCTCCTACGGCATCTACCTCTACCAGGTGCCGCTGCTGGTCTGGCTCAACAACCACATGCACCCGCACTTCTTCTTCGGGATGCCGTTCCCGTCGCTGTTCATCGTGGCATTCGCCGTCACCGTCGTGTTCGCGGCGGCCAGCTACTACCTCGTCGAGCGGCCGCTGCTGCGCTTCAAGGACCCGCGCGGGCCTGGGCGCCGCCGGGCGTCGTCACCGGAAGCACCGGCAGCCGCCAGCGCGGGTTGAGCCGGCCGGCGTGCTCGTAGGCGAGGCCGCCCTGGACCGGGCGGCCCGCGGCGACGAGCGCGTCCCCGTAGGCGACCCAGGTGACGAACGTCCGCGGCTCGCTGCGCGTCGCGGCGGCCGCCAGCGCGACCGCCGCGGCCGGGCGCCCGCCGTAGCGCAGGCCCTCAGCCCCGACCGCCAGCGCGTTCGCGTCGGCGCACGATGCGCGCAGCGAGCGCGTGGCGGCGTCGACCTGCGCGCCGGGCGGCGGCGGGGCGTGCACGCCGAAGCGGAACAGCACGCCCGCGGCCGACTGGCAGTCGTCGTGCCGGCGCTCGTGCTGCACGAGGACGACGACCGCCGCGAGGCATCCGACGAGCACGGCGACGCGGGCGAGCACGCTCAGATCGTAGGCTTCCGCGCACATGCCCGCCCCCGCGATCTCGATCCTCGTTCCTGCATACGGCGAGGCGGGCACCATCGAACAGGTCCTGCGTCGCGCCGTCGCCCTCGGCCTGGACTGCGAGATCATCGTCGTCGACGACGGCTCGCACGACACGACCGCCGCCGTCGTGCAGCGCCTCGCCGACGAACTGCCGCAGGTGCGCCTGATCCGCCACGAGCGCAACCGCGGGAAGGGCGCCGCCGTCCGCACCGCGATCGACGCCTCGCAGGGCGACATCGTCCTCGTCCAGGACGCCGACCTCGAGTACGACCCGCGCGACATCCCGCGCCTGATCGAGCCGCTTCAGTCCGGGGTCGCGGACGTCGTGTACGGCACGCGCCTGCGGGGCGGCGAGCCCCAGCGTGCCCACCTCTTCTGGCACTACGTGGGCAACCGCCTGCTGTCGCTGCTCACGAACGTGCTCTACAACACGACGATCAGCGACATGGAGGTCGGCTACAAGGCGTTCCGCGGCGACCTCGTGCGCTCGATCCACCTCGTCAGCGACGACTTCCGCTTCGAGCCGGAGATCACCGCGAAGATCCTGCGTCTCCCGGACATCCGGCTGTACGAGGTGCCGATCTCCTACTACGGACGCACGTTCGCCGAGGGCAAGAAGATCACCTGGCGCGACGGATTCCTCGCGCTGGGCGCGCTGCTCAGGTTCCGCTTCTCCTCGTGACGTAGACGACCCAGTCGCCGTAGCGCGCCAGCGGGCGGTACTGCCGGCGGATCGCCTCGTCGAGCAGGTGCACGCCGGAGGAGCGGCCCGAGGCGTTCGGCTCGACCTGCCGCGCGGGCGCGCCGAGCCAGCGCACGACGACCTTGGTGCGCGCGAGGTCGCGCACCATCTCGCGCTGGACCTTCGCGGTCGTGACGACGCCCGGCTGGATGACGTCGTAGCGCGTCGGGTTGGGCCGGTCGAGCAGGACGTTCAGCAGCGGGTCGCCGACGCGGACGCGGTCGTAGCGCGGCGGCGCCACGAGCACCGGCTCGCCGCCGGGGGTCAGCGCCCGCACGCGCGGGATCAGCGCCCGCAGCGCCGCGGCCTGGGCTGGGTCGGTCGTCACGCCGTCGCCGACGCCGCCGGGCACCGCGGCGCGCGGCGGCGGATGGCGCAGAACCCCCAGCTGGCGCTCCCAGCCGTGCACGGCGATCAGCGCGAGCACCACGAGCAGCGCGCCCCGCAGCCACGCCGACGGCCACAGGCGGTCGCGCTCGGCCCCGGCGGCGAGCGCGAGGCCGACGGCGAGCGCGGCCGACAGCGGCACGAGGTGGAACTCGTCGGTCCGCGCGAGCAGGTAGGCCACGCCGGCGGCGATCAGCGGCGCCATCGCCCAGCCCGGAGGCGCCGGGCGGCGCAGCAGCGCCCAGGCCGGCCAGAGCGCCGAGCCGGCGACGAGGATCAGCGGGAACCACAGCTCGAGCAGCTTGTTCGGGTCCAGCCCGATCCCCGACGGGTCGAGCGGGAACGGCAGGCGCTGCCGTCCCGCGATCCCGATGAAGCCGATCGTCTGATCGGCCATGTCGGCGCCGGCCGCGATGACGAACGGCAGCAGGCACACGACCGCCACGCCACCGGCCGCGAGCGCCACGCGCCGCGCCGCCGGGCGCGTCCCGCTCATGAGCATCGCCGCGATCGCCGCGGCCACGCCCACCTCGAAACGCATCAGGAACGCGGCGCCGGCGATCGCGCCGGCGGCGGCCGGATGGCGCCGCGCCGCGAGCACCGCGCCGAGCGCCAGCGTGATCGCCAGGGCGTTCGGGCCCGGGGTGAGCGGCCAGGCCATCGCACCGGCGACGGCCGCCCATGCGCCCAGGCCCAGCGGCATGCCGGCGTCGCGCCGCACCAGCCGGAAGGCGAGGATCGACGCGGCGGCGCCCACCAGCACGCGGACGATCCGCCAGGCGAGCAGCGAGGGTCCGAACAGCTTGATCAGGCCGGCGGTGACGAGCGTCTGGCCCGGCGGATAGTTGGACCAGAAGTCGCGGTA
>JADGPM010000295.1 GCA_017882425.1 Solirubrobacteraceae bacterium | reverse complement strand
TGACGCCGGAGGGCACGCAGACGACGACGCGCGGATGCGCCCAGCGGTTCTGGTGGACCTTCTGGATGAAGTGGCGGAGCATCTCCTCCGTCACGTCGAAGTCGGCGATGACGCCGTCCTTCAGCGGACGGATCGCCTGGATCGTGCCGGGAGTGCGGCCGAGCATGCGCTTGGCCTCGATCCCCACGGCATGAACCTCACCGGAGCGCGAGTCGATCGCGACCACGCTCGGCTCGGACAGGACGATGCCGCGCCCACGCACGTAGACGAGCGTGTTCGCGGTGCCCAAGTCGACGGCCATGTCGCGGCCGCCCATGCCGGTCAGGTAGCTGAAAACACCCATAGGACGCGAGTGATGCGGCTCACCGTCCGGCTGGCGCCCGGCGGGCGGGCGCGGGGGGCCGCATCGCGCACCAGTGTAGCGGCGGTCGGCGGCTCAAAACGGGCGCACGAGCCCTTGCACGAGCGCCCGCAGTGCCGGGACGGGCAGACCGACGACATTCAGGTAGTCGCCCTCGATGCCCTCGATCAGCGCGCCGCCGCGCTGCTGGATGGCATACCCGCCGGCGCGGCCCTCCCATTCCCCGGTCGCGACGTACTCCGCGACCTGCGCGGAATCGAGCGGCGCGAAGGTCACGCGCGTGCGATCGGTGCGCTCCAGGATGCGACCGTCCGGCAGCGCGACGGCGAGCGCCCCGAGGACCTCGTGCGTCGCCCCGGCGAGGTTCGCGATGAACGCGCGGGCCTGCGCGGCGTCCGCAGGCTTGCCGAAGACGCGCTCACCGAGCGCCACGACCGTGTCGCAGGCGAGCACGACGGCGCTGTCGCGCTCGGCGGGGTCGAGCGCCTCGCGGCCCGCCGCGGCCTTGCGACGGGCGTTCTCGGCCGCCACGAGGCCGGGATCGCCCTCCTCGAGCTCCTCGATGTGCGTAGGGCGCACGTCGAACGCGATGCCGAGCTGCCCCAGGATCGCCCGCCGCTGCGGCGAGGCCGAGGCCAGCACCAGCAGCAGTGAGTCCTGCCAGACGAAGGGGGCCATCAGAGCGATGCCATCAAGAGCGATCGGAGGGAGCGTTCCGTCTCAAAGGGCGGGCAGGGATGCCCGCCGAGCACTTCCGGGTCGCGCGGCGCAGCCGGGCGACCGGAGGGAGCGTTCCGTCTCAGGGGCGGGCAGGGAGGCCCGCCGAGGACTTCCGGCTACGCGGCCAGTTCGGGAAAGAACAATGCCGCCTCGCGGGCCGCGGACTCGGGCGCGTCGCTCCCGTGGACCATGTTCGAGCCGATCTCGAGCGCGAAGTCGCCGCGGATCGAGCCCGGTGCGGCCTCGAGCGGGTTCGTGGCGCCGATCACCTGGCGGGCGGCGACGACGGCCTCGTGGCCCTCGAGCACCATGGCGACGAGCGGGCCGCTCGTGATGAAGTCGACGAGCTCGCCGAAGAACGGGCGCTCGGCATGCTCGGCGTAGTGCTGCTCGGCGAGCTCGCGCGAGGCCGTCATGTGCTTCAGCGCGACGAGCCGCAGGCCCTTGCGCTCGAAGCGGGCGATGATCTCACCGGTGAGGTTGCGCGCGAACGCATCCGGCTTGACCAGGATCAGGGTCCGGTCCATGAGGAGTCTCCGTGGGGTAGTGGAACTAATGCTGCGTGGACGGCGGCGCCTCGTGCCAGGGCGCGTCGTCGTGCTCGTGTGCCACGAGCGTGTGGTCCCCGGCGGCGGGCTCGTCCAGCGCAGCGGCATCATCCTCGAAACCGCCCTCGGGCGGCGCCTCGGAGTCCTCGTCGCGCCGGCGCCGGCGCCGCGCGGGCGTCACGCCGGGGATCTCGGCCTCGCAGTACGGGCACAGCAGCCAGTCGGGATCGAGCGGCTTGGCGCACGTCCCGCAGGTGTCGCGCAGCTTGCGCATGCAGTGCGGGCAGCGCAGGAAGTCGCGGCCCGCCGGGGCGTCGCAGTGCGGGCAGAGCTGGTAGTCGGCGGAGAGCAGGCGCGCCTCGGCGGCCTGCATCTCCAGATCGCGCTCCTTGACGTCCTCCAGGTACTCCGGGGGGCGCACGATCATGTAGACGATCGTGCCCAGGAACGGGAAGATGATCGCGGCCAGCGTCGCGGAGGCGATCAGCAGGCCGTCGTCGACGCGCCTGCGCGCATCGGCGAACGTGTACCAGACGAGCGCCAGCCACATGACCACGATGCCGAGCAGCACGAGCTCCGCCACCGTGTTCAGGGTGTTGTTCGTGATCCCGAATATGGCAGGGGTGATCGTCATCGGTCCGCGTGCAGGGTAGAGCACCGTTCGCCGTGCGACGCCGATGCCCTGCTGGTTGCAGGGCAAACGCCTACAGGAAGGCGCGCCCGAACAGGTAGCCGATCCCGAAGAAGACGAGGATCACGAGCGCCACGCTGACGGCGACCACGATCATCATCGTGATAACCGATGGGCCGTTCTGCTTCACAGGGTCGATCCCCTCGCCGCGCCCTCGGGGCGCAGCAGATCGGCGATGAGATAGAGCGAGCCGGTCGCCAGCGCAACCCCGTCGGGGCCTGCGGCGCGGCGTGCGGCGGCCAGGGCCGCGTGCGGGCTCGGCACGACGCTCGCGAAGCCCTCGCCGCGGCCGGTGATCTGGCGCGTCAGCGACTGCAGCGTCGCGGGCGACAGGGCGCGCGGGTTGCCGGCGGCAGTCAGGACGACCTCGTCGCACAGCGGCAGCAGCGCGCTGAGCATCTGCGCGGCGTCCTTGTCCTCGAGCACCGCCAGGCACGCCACCAGGCGCCGCCCGTCGAGGAAGCTCTCGAGTGCCTCCGCGAGCGCGCGCATGCCGTCGGCGTTGTGCGCGCCGTCGAACACGGTCACCGGGTTCTCCGCGACGACCTCGAAGCGGCCGGGGACGACCGTCGCTGCGGCGGCGGCCGCGACGCGCCGCGCGTCGAGCGCGCCGAGGAACACATGCGCGGCGGCGGCGGCGAGCGCGAAGTTGCGCCGCTGGAACGGGCCGCGGGCGAGCACCTCGACCCCGGGGTCCGCGGGCGCGACGATCAGCCGGGCGCCGCGCTCCTCGCAGACCTGCGCGGCGACCGCGAGGGCGTCGGGATGCAGCCCGGCACCGACGACGAGCGTGCCGTGCGGGCGCACGACGTCGACCTTCTCGGCGGCGATGTCCGCGATCGTCGGCCCGAGCCAGCGGGTGTGCTCGAGGCCGATGTTCGTCAGCACCTGGACCTCGGAGGGGATCACGTTCGTCGCGTCGTAGCGCCCGCCGAGGCCCGCCTCGATCACGGCCGCCTGTACGCCCTGGCGCGCGAGCTCATCGTAGGCGGCCGCGGTGAGCGCCTCGAACTGCGTGACCCGCTCGTCGCCGGGCGAGCTGCGATCGACCGTCGCCGTGGCGCGCGCGGCGCGGGCTGCGGCGGCGGCGAAGTCGGCCTCGGCGATGTCGTGGCCGCGCACCTGCACGCGCTCTGCGAACGAGACGAGGTGCGGCGAGAGGTAGGCGCCGGTTGCGACGCCATGGCGCTCGAGGATGGCCGCGATCATCCGCACCGTCGAGGACTTGCCGTTCGAGCCGACGACGTGGATCGAGCGGAAGCGCTCCTGTGGGCTGCCGAGCACCGTCATCAGCCGGCGCATGCGCTCCAGGCCGAACTTCATGCCGAAGACCTCGAGCGAGAGCAGCCAGCGCTCGGCGTCGGCGACGGTCCAGTCGCGGTCGGGGCTCGGGAGCAGGTCGGCCATCGCCGTCGCGCCCGTCACAGCGTCGCGAGCTCGGCGCGCAGGCGCTCGAGCTTCTCGCGCTCGGTGTCGACGAGGGCGGGCGGCGCCTTCGCCACGAACCCGGCGTTGGCGAGCTTGCCCTCGGCCCGGGCGATCTCGGCCACGAGGTCCTGCCGACGCGCGTCGCGCTTGCCGGCTTCCGCCTGCGGATCGACGACCTCGGAGGCCAGCAACTCGATCGCGCCGCCGGGCACCGGGATGCTCGCCGCCGCGTCGTCGGACGACGCGGCGCCGGCCTCGAGGTCCAGCCGCGCGAGACGCGCGACGAGCGCCGCAGTGTGCAGATAGCCGTCGGCGCCGAGCCGCGCGGGCAGGCGCGCGCCGGGGGGCGCGCCCGCGTCGCTGCGCCACGAGCGGACCGCCGTGACGGCAGCGATCACGTCGGCGATCTGGCGCTCGGCCTCCACGTCGAGCAGCGCGTCGTCGGGCACGGGGGCGCGCGAGCCCGCGAGCAGGCCCTCGGCCTGCGGGACCGAGGCCCACAGCTCCTCGGTGACGAACGGGATGAACGGATGGGCGAGCGCGAGCGTCTCGCGCAGGACGTGCAGCAGCGTGGCCGACAGGTCCGCGTCGTACTCGCGGCCCTTGACGAGCTCCAGGTACCAGTCGCAGAGCTCGCCGTAGACGAAGTCGTAGAGGCCGAGGGCGGCCTTGGCGAAGTCGAACTCGTCCAGGCGGCGGTGGGTGTCGGCGACGATGCACTGCAGGCGCGAGAGGATCCAGCGGTCCTCGACCGTCGTGGGCCGCGGCCCGGCGGGGGCGCCCGCGCTCACGTTGAGCAGCACGAACCGCGACGCGTTGAAGAGCTTGTTCGCCAGCGCCTGGCCCTGCTCGACCTTCTCATTGGAGTAGCGCACGTCCTGCGTCGAGGACATCGCCAGCAGGCCGAAGCGCACCGCGTCGGCGCCGTGGCGGTCGATCTCCTGGAGCGGGTCGATCCCCGTGCCCAGCGATTTGCTCATCCGCCGCCCGTCGGGCGCCTGGATGACGGAGTGGACGTAGACGTCGCTGAACGGGACGTCGCCCGCGAAGCGCAGGCCCATCATGACCATGCGCGCAACCCAGAGGAACAGGATGTCGCGGGCGGTCGAGAGCACGTCGGTGGGGTAGAACGCCTTCAGCTCGGGCGTCTCGTCGGGCCAGCCCAGTGTGGCGAACGGCCACAGCGCCGAGCTGAACCACGTGTCGAGCACGTCGGGGTCGCGGGTCCACCCCTCCCCCTCGGGCGCCTGGAGCCCGACGTGGGTCTCCTCGTCGCGGTACCAGACCGGCAGCTGGTGGCCCCACCAGAGCTGGCGGCTGATGCACCACGGGCGGATGTTCTCCAGCCAGTCGACGTAGCGCCGCGACTGGCTCTCCGGGTGGATGCGCACGCGCCCGCCCGTGACGGCCTCGATCGCGGGCGGCGCCAGCTGGTCCATGTTCATGAACCACTGCAGGGAGATCAGCGGCTCGATCCGCTCGCCCGAGCGGTGCGAGTACGGGACGGTGTGGGTGTAGGGCTCCTCGGCGCGGATCAGGCCCTGCTCGTGCAGCGCGGCGACGACCGCCTCCTGCGCGGCGGCGACGGACAGCCCGGCGTACTCGCCGGCCTCGGGCGTCATGCGTCCGTCCTCGCCGATCACGCCGATCTCGCCGAGCCCGTGGCGGCGGCCGATCTCGAAGTCGTTGGGGTCGTGGCCCGGCGTGATCTTCAGGCAGCCGGTGCCGAAGTCCGTCTTGACGTAGTCGTCGCCGATGATCGGCAGTTCGCGGCCGACCAGCGGAAGGACCACCGTGCGCCCGATGAGGTTCGCGAAGCGCTCGTCGCCGGGGTTCACCGCGACGGCGGTGTCGGCGAGCATCGTCTCCGGGCGGACCGTCGCGACCACGACCTCGCCCGAGCCGTCGGCCAGCGGGTAGGCGATCGAGTAGAGCGTGTCGGTGACCTCGCGATCCTCGACCTCGAGGTCGGAGATCGCCGAGCGGCTGCCCGGGTCCCAGTTGACCATGTAGTTGTCGCGGTAGATCAGGCCGTCGGCGTAGAGGTCGACGAACACCTTCATGACCGCGTGGTGGTAGCCCTCGTCGAGCGTGAAGCGCTCGCGCGAGTAGTCGCAGGAGGCGCCCAGGCGCTTGAACTGCTCGATGATCGTCCCGCCGAACTCGCTGCGCCAACTCCAGACCTGCTCGATGAAGGCCTCGCGGCCGATCGCCTCGCGCGTCGTGCCCTGTTCGACGAGGCGCTTCTCGACCTGCTTCTGCGTCGCGATGCCGGCGTGGTCGGTGCCGAGGATCCACTCGCTGCGCTTGTCGCGCATGCGGTGGTGGCGAATCAGGACGTCCTGGATCGAGCCGTTCAGCGCGTGGCCCATGTGCAGCGCGCCGGTGACGTTCGGCGGCGGTATCGCGATCGAGTAGTTCTCGGCCGCGGTGCCCTCCGGCTCGGCGTGGAAGAGCCCGCTGGCGAGCCAGCGCTCCATGATCCGGGGCTCGGCCTCGCCGGGCTCGAAGCGGGTCTTCGTCGTCAGGTCGGACACGGGCCGGTGAGTGTACGGCGGAGCCCCGCCGGGCGCGCGCGCCGGAAGCTACTTCGGCTTCTTGCTCTTGAGCCCGGGGACCGGGAACGGCGCGGCGGTGCTGGCGAGATCGCGACCGAGTGCGATGTGGTCGAAGCGGCGCGCGATGTCGACGAGCTCGCGGCGCTCCTTCTGGCTCATGCGATGCGGCAGGCCGCGGGAGTCTCGGAGGATCTCGCTGACGCGCGTGCGGTCCTTGCGCTCCAGGCGCTGCCAGTGGTCGTAGAGCACCTGGATGGCCGCCAGGACGAGCAGCCAGGGAACCGCCCGGAAGCGCCGCGAGAGGGCCATGGGTGGCGGGGCTAGCCCGCCGCGGCCTCCTGCTCGGTCTCCTCGTCGTCGACCGCCTCGGTGACGAGCGTCGGCGGATTGCCGTTCTCGACCGTCTCCTTCGTCACGACGCACTTCTTCACGTCGCGGCGCGAGGGCAGCTCGAACTGGACCTCGAGCAGGATCTCCTCGAGGATCGAGCGCAGGCCGCGCGCGCCGGTCTCGCGCTCGAGCGCCTTGTCGGCGATCGAGTTCAGCGAGTCCTCGGAGAACACGAGCTCGATGCCGTCGAAGTTGAAGAACTTCTGGAACTGCTTGGTGAGCGCGTTGCGCGGCTCGGTGAGGATCGAGATGAGGTCCTCGCGCGTCAGCTGGTTGACCGCGCTCATCACCGGGAGGCGGCCGATGAACTCGGGGATCAGGCCGTAGTTGACGAGATCCTCCGGGAGGCACTTGGCGAAGACGCGGCCGGTGTCCTTCTGGGCCTTCGTCTCGATCGTCGCGCCGAAGCCGACGCCCTTGTTGCCGATCCGCCGCTCGATCACCTGGTCGAGGTTCGCGAACGCCCCGCCGCAGATGAACAGGATGTTCGTCGTGTCGATCGTCAGGAACTCCTGGTGGGGATGCTTGCGCCCGCCCTGCGGGGGCACGCTGGCGGTGGTGCCCTCGAGGATCTTCAGGAGCGCCTGCTGGACGCCCTCGCCGGAGACGTCGCGCGTGATCGACGGGTTGTCCGCCTTGCGCGCGATCTTGTCGACCTCGTCGATGTAGATGATCCCCGTCTCGGCCTTCTTGACGTCGTAGTCGGCCGCCTGGATGAGCTTCAGGAGGATGTTCTCGACGTCCTCGCCGACGTAGCCGGCCTCGGTCAGCGCGGTGGCGTCGGCGATCGCGAACGGCACGTTGAGGATGCGCGCGAGCGTCTGCGCGAGCAGCGTCTTGCCGCAGCCGGTCGGGCCGAGCAGCAGGATGTTCGACTTCTGCAGCTCGATCTCCTGATCGGCCGTCTGCGCCATCTGCACCCGCTTGTAGTGGTTGTAGACGGCCACCGACAGCGAGCGCTTGGCGGACTCCTGCCCGACGACGTACTCGTCGAGGACGCTGTAGATCTCCTTCGGGCGCGGCAGGTTCTCGAGGTCGAACGACGGCGGCGCCGTCAGCTCCTCATCGATGATCTCGTTGCAGAGGTCGATGCACTCGTCGCAGATGGAGACGCCTGGCCCGGCGATCAGCTTCTTGACCTGGCGCTGGGACTTCCCGCAGAAGCTGCACAGCAGCTGCTCATTTGAGTCGGTCGGACGAGCCATCTCTCTCCCAGGAAGCTCCCTCGCCGTCGCCCGTTAGTGCTGGGTGATGACGCGGTCGATGATGCCGTATTCGGTCGCCTCTTCGGACGACATGAAGTAGTCGCGCTCCGTGTCCTTGCTGACCTTCTCGTAGTCCTGGCCGGTGTGCTTGGCGAGGATCTTGTCGAGGCGCTGGCGCACGTCGATGATCTCCTTGGCGTGGATCTCGATGTCCGTCGCCTGCCCCTGGAACCCGGATGAGACCTGGTGGATCAGGATCTTCGCGTTGGGGAGCGCCATGCGCTTGCCCTCCGCGCCGCCGGCCAGCAGGAGCGCGCCCATCGACATCGCGATGCCGACGCAGATCGTCGACACCTGCGGCTTGATGAACTGCATCGTGTCGTAGATCGCCAGGCCCGCGTAGACCGAGCCGCCCGGCGAGTTGATGTAGATCGAGATGTCCTTGTCGGCGTCCTGGGACTCGAGGTGCAGCAGCTGCGCGACGACGAGGTTCGCGATCTGATCGTCCACGGGCGTGCCCAGGAAGATGATGCGCTCGTTCAGGAGGCGGCTGTAGATGTCGAAGGCGCGCTCGCCTCGCGACGTCTGCTCCACCACCATGGGGACAAGGGGGCTCATGGTCTCCGCTCTATTTCGGTCGCTGCGCGCTATTCCTTCCGGCGGCAAGAACGCAGCCGGAACCAGGGGGCGAAGCGTAGCAACGGCCGGTGCCCTGCCCGACAGGGTTTCTAGCCTCTCGGGAAGGTCCCGCGCAGCACCCTGGACGGATGATCGGGTGCGGCTACTCGGCGTCCGCGGCGTCCATGGCGCCCGCGGCGTCCGTCACCGGCTCGGCCGGGACCGCGGTGGCGTGCTCGACGAGCAGGTCGAGCGCGGCGCGCTGGGCGAGGTCGTCGCGCAGATCGTCCAGACGGCCGGCCTTCTCGAGCTCGGCGCGAAGCTTCTCGGGCGTGGAGTTGTCGCGTGCGGCGGAGGCCTGCAGGGCGTCGAGCACGTCGCCGTCGGACGGCTCGATCTGCTCGGCCTCGACGATCGCCGCCAGCACCGCCTCGCGGCGCAGCGTCTGCGCGGCGTCGTCGCGGCTCTCCTCGAGGAGGTCCTCCTCGGTCCGGCCGGAGATCTGGAAGTACATGTCGCGGTTGATGCCCTGGTGCTCGAGCTGGTGGAGCATGCGGTCCAGCAGCTCGCGGGCGCGCGCCTCGACGAGCGCGTCGGGCACCTCGATCGTCGCGTGGGCGACGGCGGCGTCCAGGCAGGCCTCGCGGAACTCGGCCTCGGCCTGCTCGGCGTCCGTCTCGCGGATGCGGCCGGCGACGTCCTCGCGCAGCTCGTCGACCGTCTCGAACCCGGCAGCCTCGTTGGCGAAGGCGTCGTCGAGCTCGGGGAGGACGCGGCGGCGGATCTCCTTGACGGTGACGTCGAACGTCGCGTCCTGGCCGGCGAGGTGCTCAGCCTGATAGTCCTCGGGGAAGGTCAGCTCGACCGTCCGCTCGTCGCCCGCGGACGCGCCGGTCAGCTGCTCCTCGAAGCCGGGGATCAGGCGCCCCGAGCCGAGCTCGATGAGCTGGTCGGCGCCGGTGCCGCCCTCGAAGGGCTCCGCGCCCAGGCGCCCGGTGTAGTCCATGACCACGAAGTCGCCCTCGGCGGCCGCCTCCTCGACCGTCTCGAGCTTCGACATGCGCTCGCGCAGCTCGTCGATCTGGGCGCTGACGGCCTCGTCCTCGGCGGCGGGCTCGCGCCTGGCGACCTCGAGGCCCTTGTAGGTGCCCAGCTGCGCAGTCGGCCGCACGCCGATCTCGAAGCTGAAGGTCAGCGGCTCGCCCGCGGCCGGCGGGTCGTCCAGCGAGAGATCCGGGTCGCCGACGGGGTGCAGCGAGCCCGCGTCGATCGCCTCCATGTACCAGCGGCCGAGCGTCTGGCGGATCGTCTCGTCCAGGACGGTCTCGCGCCCGAGGCGCTGGGCGATGACCTGCGGCGGGACCTTCCCCTTGCGGAAGCCCGGCATCTTCATGTCGCGCCCGAGCGAGCGCGCCACGGACTCCATCCGGCGCTCGAGCTCCGCGGCGGGAACCTCGACATCCACGTGGACGCGGGACTCCGGGAGGTCCGTGACGGTGGCGCTGACGGCAGGTGCTGACATCGCGCGCACGATAGCGTCCGTCTGTGGCCGGACATCGTCTCAGCGCGCCCACGCGCGTGCGCGCATGGCTCGTCACCGGGCCGCTCGGCCACCTCTACGGCGGCCTCGCGGATTGGGTCGTGCTCCTCGCACGCGTCGCGCGTGCGCGCGTGCGAGGAACCGACCCGTGGGCGTCCTAGACGCCCGTGATCGCCGTCAGCAGATGGCCACCAGGTGGAACGGCCGGTCGGCCGGGTCGCTGGGGCCGGTGCCGTCCGCGCCGCCGCCCTTGCGGGTGCGCACGAGGATCGTGTTCGCGTCCTGCGCCTGCACGGCGACCGCGCCGGCGTCGGCGATCGTCGTCTCCGTCGCCTGGTAGGCGCACTTGCTCACGTCGGGCGTGAACCTGACGGTGTAGTTGCCGTCGCTCGTGCGGGCGGCGCTCGCCGCGCCGCGACCGGCCGCCAGCGTGCCGTCGGAGCCGACCGCGGCGAACAGGTTCTTGCCCTGCGCGGCGGCGACGATGTCGTCGGCGTTCTGGCCGTCCACGCGATCGGCGTTCAGGCCGTCGGCGACACCCGTCGCGTTGGTCGTGAACGGCTTGCCGCTCGGATCGTGCGTCTCGATCCTGCCGCCCGTGTTGCCGGCGGTCACGAACTCGAACGCCAGGCCGGTGCTGAGGTCCTGCGCACGGATGCACGGCTCGTTGCCGGCCGCGGTCCCGCCCGCGCCGGACCGGCAGCCGTAGATGGCGCCACCGCCGTTGTCGGACTTGTTGGACTGGCGCGTGCCGTACGTCGAGGTGTTCGCGATGATCTGCGTCTCCTGCGTGAACGCCTGGCGCTGGTCGTCGCTCGGGTTGCGCGCGCCGCCGCGGACGGTCTTGCCGTTGTTGGCCGTCTGTGCGATCGCGAGCGGGGTCACGAGCAGCGCCACGAGGACCGCGGACACGACGATCCACGGGCCGGTTGCGCCTTGACGGGACAGCATGCTGCGGATGCGGGTGCGCATCGATTCGCCTCCTTGCGTCGGGGACTCCGGTGCTACCCCTCCCAACAGCCTCGTACGCCCGTGGTTGCGGTCCTGCACCGACGCGGCGCGCAGCCGCCCGGACCCGTGCTCGATGGCCCTGAAACAGGTGTCTCGCGCGCTGCGCTCAGCCGAGCAGCTTCATGATCGGCCACTGCCCCGGGACGCCCTTGAGCTCGTGGGCGCCGCGCGAGTCGAAGCGCAGCCCCGAGCCGACGACCGTGCCGAACGCCGTGCCGGATGCGAAGACCTCGTTCGGCCCGGCGAGTGCTGCCACGCGCGTGGCGATGTGCACCGCCATGCCGCCGACGTCGTCGCCGATCAGCTCGCATTCACCGGTGTGCAGGCCCGCGCGGACGTCGACCCCGACGTCGCTGACGGCGGCGAGGATCCCCAGCGCGCAGCGGTGCGCGAGGCTCGGCGCGCCGGAGAAGGCGATCAGGAACCCGTCGCCGAGGTGCTTGACCTCGCGCCCGTCGAAACGGTCGATCTGCTGGCGGATCTC
>JADGPM010000294.1 GCA_017882425.1 Solirubrobacteraceae bacterium | reverse complement strand
GGCGCCCGCTCCGAGCAGGCGCGCTCGGTCGGCGACGCGTTGCTGCGCCGCACGCGCCTGGGCCTGCTCGCCGCCCGCGCGGTCAGCGAGCCGACGGTCGCGCGACGGGTCGCGCGGGCCATGGCCCCCGACCTCGGCTGGGACGAGACCCGGGTGGAAGCCGAGGTGCGCGGATTCCTCGAGGAGGCCGCCGCCGAGGGAATCGTCGCGGACGGCGCCGCCGCCGCGTACTCTTCGTGAGGTTCTCGTGAGCTCAGCGGCATGGACGACGCTGCGCCGCGGCACCGCTGCGGCCGCCGCGCTGCTGGCCCTCGCGCCGGCGGCTCCGGCTGCCGCCCAGCGGGCCGCGGGCGCCTTCTTCCCGGCACAGCCGGTGGACGGCCCGTCCCCGGACATCATCGGACGCCCGCACGTGGACCTCGCCCGCGACGGCGGTGGCGCGGTCGCCTACGTGCGCCGCGACGGCGGTGAGGAGCACGTCTTCGTCTCCCTGATCGCCGGCGGCATCCCGCAGGCGCCGGTGCGGGTCGACGGCGGCCTGCCCCCGGTCGCCGGAGCGCCCGCGGTCGCCGCGTCGGACGGCGGGCGCGTCGTCGTGACGTTCGCCGACGGTGCCGGGCTCTTCTACGTGATCCGTCCCGACGGGACGCAGCCGTTCTCGGCTCCGCAGGCGCTCGCGAACCCCGGCGCCGCCGATCCCTCGGTCGACATGTCGATCAACGGCGTCGCGTACGCCGCCTGGGCGCAGGCGGGCGACGTCCAGGCGGCCTACCTGCCACGCCGCCAGACCGCCTTCCAGGCCTACGGGACGCCGCTCGACGCCGCCGCCGTGGACGACGCCGGCAGCGGCCCGGCGCTGCGCCCGCAGGCCGCGGCGTCCTCGGACGGCACCGGCGTCGTCGTCTGGGGCGAGCGCGAGGGCGCGAGCACGCGCATCGTCGCGCGGCGCCTGGTGCGCGGCCGCGTCTCGGACGTCGCGATCGACGCCACCGCCGCGAGCCTCGACGGCCATGCGGGCGGGTCCGCCGACACGCCCGACGTCAGCATCGAGGACGACTCGAGCTTCGCGTGGGTCGTCTTCCGGCAGGCCTTCGACGACGGCGCCGGCGGCACGATCGTCCGCGCCGTCGCGCGGCGCCTGCGCGGGTCGGCGTTCGACGACCCGGTCGGCGTCGACGGGCAGCCCCCGTTCGGGGCCGTCGGAACGCCGCGCGTCGGGATCAACGGCCGCGGCCAGGGCATGACCGCCGTGGAGGTCCCCGGCGGGGTGCCGCTCGCCTCGGTGATCCGCAAGGACGCGCCGACGCCTCCGCGCCCGCTGGGCGCCGCGAACGGCGTGACCTCCCAGCCGGTCGTCGCCGTCGGAGAGAACTTCGACGGCCTCGCGGCGTGGCTGCAGGCGCCCGCGCCGGGCCTGCCCGCCGAGGCGCACGCCTCGACCCTCGAGGACGACATCGCGCTGAGCCAGCCGCCGCCGTTCGGCCCGGACACGATGGTCTCCGACCCCGGTCTGGGCCCCGTCGATCCGGCGGCGGGCCTGGACGCCGATGTCGACCGCGCCGGCGACGGCGTGATGGCGTTCGTCCAGTCCGGCGCCGACGGCCGGCGGCTGGTCGTCGCGACCTACGACCGCGCCCCGGGCGCGCCGGCGCTGAACACGACGACGAACTGGCGCCGGCTGAGCCAGGCGCCGCTGACCTGGTCGCCCGCGTTCGACGTCTGGGGCGGCCTGAGCTACCAGGTGCTCGTCGACGGGCAGCCGGTGGGGACGACCGGCGCGTCGACGCTGACGCCCGCGGCGCCGATCGCGGACGGCCTGCACCGCTGGCAGGTCGTGGCGACCGACCCGCGCGGCCAGAGCGTGCGCTCGGCGACCCGCAACCTGCGCATCGACGCGACGCCGCCGGGCCTGTCGGTGAAGGTCTCCGGCAAGCAGCAGCCCGGCAGGAAGCTCACCTTCGCGCTCCACGCGATCGATCTGCGCCCGCCGGCCGGCTCGGGCGTGAAGCAGATGCGGATCGACTTCGCGGACGGCACCCCCGCGGCGGTCGTCCTGACCGACCGCGCCACGTTCGGGCACAGCTTCCGCAAGGGCACCTTCCGGGTGCGGGTGAGCGCCACCGACGCGGCGGGGAACCCGACCGTCGTCTTCCGGACGGTGACGATCAAGAAGCCCGGGAAGAGCAAGAGCAAGGCCAGGAAGAAGACGACGCAGGGCGGCGCTGGGGTCCCATGAGCCGCGCCGGCGAGCTGCAGCCGCTGCGCGCGCAGGGTGATGCGCTCACGATCGACGCGTTCGTCGAGCGGCTGGCGCTCTGGGACGGCGCGGCGCACTCAGGCGAACGTCCGCGCGTGCTGGCAGGGATGGTCGGGTCCGCCGACGGCCGCGCGACCGTCGAGGGCCGCGCGGGCGGGCTGAGCAACCCGGTCGACCGTGCGCTCCTGCGCGCGCTGCGGGCGCCGGTCGACGCGATGCTCGTGGGGGCCGGGACCCTGATCGCCGAGGGCTACGCCGATCTCGTCGACGCGCCGCATCGCGAGCTGCGCGTGGCCCGCGGGCTGCCGGCGACGCCGCTGATGGCGACGATCTCGCGCGGCCTCGCGCCGGCGCTCGCGCGGGTGCCGCTGTTCGGCGAGGCCGGGCAGCGCATCGTCGTCTTCACCGAGAGCGAGGACGAGCTGCCGGGCTGCGGTGCCGACGTCGTCCTCGAGCGCTTCGCGCCCGGCCAGCTGACGGCGCGCGGCTGCCTGCAGCGCCTGCGCGCGAGCGGGGGCGTGCGCACCGTGCTCAGCGAAGGCGGCCCGACGCTGCTGCACGAGCTCGTGCGCGAGCGCCTGCTCGACGAGCTGATCCTCACGATCGCCTCGCTGCTCGTCGCCGGCGACGGGCGCAGCGTCGTGCACGGGCCGGTGTTCGAGCCACCGGTCGCGCTGCGCCTGGACGACGTCGCGCGCGCCGAGGACTACCTGTTCCTGCGCTACGTGCCGGTCGCATGAGCGCGCCCGCGCGCCTGCGCCTGCCGGACCGCACGCTCGAGCTCGCGCCCGGGCGCCCGCTCGTGATGGGCATCGTCAACGCCAACCCGGACTCGTTCTCGGATGCGGTGCGCCTGGACACGCTCGAGCGGCAGGTCGAGCACGCCCTGCGCCTCGTCGCCGACGGCGCCGATCTCATCGACGTCGGCGGCGAGTCCGGCGTCACCTACACCGGCGTCACGGCCGCCGAGGTCGAGATCGAGCGCGTCGTCCCCCTCGTCGAGCGCCTGCGCGCCGAGGGGGTGCTCGTCTCGGTGGACACGTGGAAGCCGCAGGTCGCACGGGCCTGCGCGGCGGCCGGCGCCGCGATCCTCAACGACGTCAGCGGCCTGGCGGACCCCGAGCTCGCGGACGTCGCGGCGCAGACCGGCATGGGTCTCGTCGTCATGCACACGCGCGCCCGGCCGAAGGAGGCGCACTTCGCCGACTACGGCGGCGACGTGGTGGCCGACGTCGAGCTCTTCCTGCGCGAGCGCGCCGCGCTCGCGATCGAGCGCGGCGTCGACCGTGCACAGATCATCGTCGACCCCGGACCGGACTTCGCCAAGACGCCCGCGGAGAGCGCGGCGGTCCTGCGCGCCCTGCCGGCGCTGCGCGCGCTCGGCCACCCGATCCTGCTGCCGGTCTCGCGCAAGTACTTCGTCGGCGCGATCACCGGCCGTGCGCCCGCCGACCGGCTGGCGGGGACGCTCGCGGCGCTGGGCCACGGCGTCGCGGCGGGGGCGGCGATCGTGCGCGTCCACGACGTCGCGCAGGCGGTCGACTTCCTGCGCGTCTGGCGCGTGCTGGAGGGCCTCGACGAGGTTCCCGAGTTCGATGTGCAGGACGACGGGCTGAAGTGGATCCGCGCCGACGGCGGCGCGGCGAGCTGACGCCCCGTCGGGCGCATGGGCTAGCGTTCCCGGTGCATACGGGTCGCCTGCGGCTGTCACAACGCCGCTGGACGCCGACCGATCCCCATCCGAATGAAGGAGTTCCCATGTCCGTCTTCACCCGTGACGCCCTCGAGGGCAGTCCGCTCGCCGATCTGCACGCCATCGCGTCCGAGCTCGGCATCGACGGCTTCCGCCGTCTGCGCAAGGACGACCTGATCGGGGTCATCCTCGAACGCCAGCCCGGCGGCGTCCCCGCCGGCGACGAGGCGCCCGAGGCCGACTCCGACGCACCCCCGGCGCGCGCACGCCGTTCGCGCGGCGGTCGCGGCCGCAGCCGTTCCGCCGTCGACGCCGACGGCGGCGACGACGCCCCCGCGGAGGCCGACGAGGCCTCCGACGAGGAGCGTGAGCCCGCACCCAGGTCGCGCAGCCGCCGCGGCGAGGGTCGCCGTGGCGAGGGGCGCCGCCGCGATGGCGAGCGCCGTGACGACGACGGTGGCCGTGACCGCGACGGTGGCCGTGACCGCGACGGCGGCCGCGACGAGGTCGATCGCACGATCGAGGGCGTCGTCGACGTGCTCGCCAACGGCTCGGCATTCATCCGCGTCGGCGGGGCGGGGACGACCTCCGACGACGACGTCTACGTCTCGGCGCCCCAGGTGCGGCGCTGCGAGCTCGTCAGCGGCGACACGATCGCGGGCCCGGTCCGCCGTCCGCGCCGCTCCGAACGCTACGCCTCGCTGATCCGCGTCGAGACGATCAACGGCGGCGCGGCCGACGAGGTCGCAGTCGGGACGCCCTACGAGGAGCTGCCCGCGGCCTTCCCGGGCACGCCGATCGCCTTCAAGGCCAAGGACGCGACGCTCAAGCAGATCGCGGATCTCGCGCCGATCGGTCGCGGCTCGCGCGTCAGCGTCGTCGGCCCGCACGGGTCCGGCCGCAGCACGACGCTGCGCCTGCTGGCGATCGAGCTCGCCGCCGAGGAGGGCGTCGAACTGGCCGTCGTCCTCGCGGGCTCGCGCCCCGAGGAGGCCGCCGAGTGGGCCGCCGCCGAGTTGACGCCCGCAGCGACGGCGAGCCTGGCCTCGAGCTCCGAGGCCCAGCTGCAGGCCGTCGAGCGCGCGATCGACACGGGCCGCCGCGTGGCCGCCCGCGGCGGCCACGCGGCCGTCGTCATCGACGCCCTCGACAACCTGCCCGCCGGCGCCGCGCGCCGTGCGCTGGCGGCCGCGCGCAACGTGCCCGCGGGCGGGACGCTGACCGTGATCGCCGCGGCCCGCGAGCAGGTCGGCGGCGAGACGACCGTCATCGCCCTCGACGGCGCCGCGTCCTACGCCGAGCGCCGCCCGGTGCTCGACCGCGCCCACAGCGCCACGATGCGCCTCGAGCTCCTCGTCGGAGCCCGCAAGGCCACGACGATCGTCAAGAACCGCACGAAGGCCGCAACCCCGGCGAAGTCGAAGGCGGCCGCTGCGGCCGACGACGCCGAGTAGCGCGTCGCAGGGCCCGTGGTCGGCCGGCGGCCCGTGGTCGCCCGCCGGCTCGTGCCGGCGTGGCGTCGGGACGCTGTCCTCGCCCCGTGCCCACCTCCTTCGTGGCCGCAGCTCATGTCGTCACAAGCACTTGGCGGGTCGCCTGACGGTGCCGGGCGGCGGTGAGCGTGGTGGGCTTGCGCGGGGAACGCGGATGCCTGGCCAGGCGAGGACACCGCCAGGCGCCGCGAGCCTCCGCGACCGCCCGCGATCGCCCCGGCCGGTGCCGTCAGGCGGCAGAGCGCGGGATGTAGGCGACCCGGCCCCAACTGGGCTCGGGGGCGAGCTCGACGGGTTCGCCGCCGCGGTCCGGCTGGACGTAGGAGAAGGACTGCGTCTCCCAGTCGAAATGCACGTCGAGCTCGTTCTCCTTCACGCGCTGGTCGAGCCAGGCC
>JADGPM010000293.1 GCA_017882425.1 Solirubrobacteraceae bacterium | reverse complement strand
TCCGCTCGACCGCCGTGTCCAGCAGCTCCCCGCCCAGTCGGGCGACGGGCCCGCGGTCGTCTGTGCCGGGCTGGGACATCCTGGCAGCAGAGCTTAGGCTCCCGTTCGTGGATCTCACGACCCAGGAGCAGCGGGTGCTCGGCTGCCTGCTCGAGAAGCAGCGCACGACACCGGACGCCTACCCGCTGACGCTCAACGCGCTGCGGCTCGCGTGCAACCAGGCGACGAATCGCGACCCGGTCGTCGACTACGACGAGCACACGATCCGCGAGGCGCTCGAGCGCCTGGGCCGGATCCGCTGGACGCGCTACGCCAGTGGCCAGGGCAGCCGCGCGCCGAAGTACCGGCACATGCTCGATGAGACGCTCGGCATCGCGCCCGACGAGCAGGCGATCCTCACGGTGCTGCTGCTGCGCGGGCCGCAGACCCCGGGCGAGCTGAAGGCGCGCACCGACCGCCTGCATCACGTCCCCGACCTCGCCGCGCTGCAGGCGACCCTGGAGCGCCTGCAGGCGCGAGACCTCGTGCGCCCCGCGGGGCGGCGACCCGGACAGAAGGAGGAACGCTGGCAGCACCTGCTCGGGGAGGACGCAGAGCCCGAGGCGCCTGCCCGGCCCGCGCCCTGGGCCGCGGCGTCGGTCGCAGCGCCGCCCGCTGCGCCGCCCGCTGCCGGAGACGAGCGCCTCGCGGCGCTCGAGGACGAGGTCCGCAGCCTGCGCGACGAGCTCGCGGCTTTGCGCCGCGTCGTCGGCGGCCTGACCGGCGACCCGTACTGACGCCGCGATGGCGGAGTCCTTCGACTTCCTCGCGGCATTGGATGGCGATGAGCGCCGTGCGCTGGAGGACGTGAGCGCGGTTCGGCGCTACCCGCCCGGGTCGGCCCTCTTCCACCAGGGCGACGATGCGGGCGCGGTGTACGTGATCCTCCGGGGCCGGGCCAAGACGAGCATCCTCAGCACCGACGGCAAGGAGGCCGTGCTGAGCTTCCCCGGCCCCGGCGAGCTCGTCGGCGAGCTGTCGGCGATCGACGGGGCACCGCGCGGCGCCACCGTGAGCGCGCTCGAGGAGCTGGAGACCCTGGCGCTCGCGGGCTCGGCCTTCCGCGCGCTGCTCGAGACGCACCCGCGGCTCGCGATCGTGCTGTGGCAGGTGGCGGCGACGCGCCTGCGCGACGCCGACCATCAGCGCCTCGACTTCGCCGCGTACGACGTGACGGGCCGGGTCGCGCGCCGCCTCGTCGAGCTCGCCGACGACCAGGGCACCGCGGACTCCCCGGTCGAGCTCGGCCTGGCGCTCTCCCACGACGAGCTCGCGGCCTGGACCGCCGCCTCACGCGAAGCCGTCTCGCGAGCGCTGCTGACGCTGCGCGAGCTCGGGTGGATCGAGACCCGGCGACGAAGCATCACGGTGCTCGACCTCGAAGCGTTGCGCCGCTATGCCGCCTGAGCGCGAACGTGACGGATGTCACCCTCGCAGCGTGGCGGATGACGTCGTGCCGCCGGCGGCCCGGTGGGACGGTGACCACATCGAGTCACCCCAACCGGAGGCACCATGTTCACCCACCGCATCACCTTCCGCCACACCGCACTCGCCATCCTCGCCGCGGCGCTCGGAGCCGCACTGCTCGCCGGGCCCGCCGCCGCGCGGCCCGTCGACGGGCCGCTGCTGCACAACGACCGACTGGTCGCGATCCAGCACCCTGCGGTCGTCCGCATCGCGCCGCCGACCAGCGCCGCGTCCGCCTACCGCGACGGGTTCGCCGCGAACGTGAAGGGCTTCTCCGCCGCACACGCCGGGCAGACCGGCTCCACCGGCTCGGACGCGCCGTGGGCCGCGATCGGCATCGGGCTCCTCGGAGTCGCGATGGTCGCCGGCGGCGTCGTCGCGCTGCGTCGTCACCGGCCGCACGGGACGCCCAGCTTCGGCGCCTGAATCACCTTGGGGGGGCAGGGAGGCGGCGGCTTCGGCCGCCGCCTTTCGTGCGCTCGGAAACAGCTACGCGTGGCGCGCGGTCCGCCGCGAGCGCCCGCCGACGTACGAGCCCAGGTCGAAGACGAACGCGAGGCCGACGAGGAACCACTCGAAGCCGGAGACGCCGTGGTGGCCCGCGTCCCACATCCACGCGTAGGCGAGTGTCGTCCATGGCAGCAGGAAGAACCCCAGGAACGGCACGATCCAGCTGTCATAGGCCAGGCTCAGCACATTGCTGAAGATCCACGTGAAGACCAGCGCGACACGCGGGCCGATCAGCGCGAAGAGGATGACGAAGCAGCCCATCGGCGCTCATCTTCGCACTCAGGCACGCTCCAGCAGCGCCACGCACTCGATGTGCGGGGTCTGCGGGAACATGTCGACCGGGCGGACCCTGGCGAGGCGATAGCCGGCCTCGACGAGCTGCGCGGCGTTCGGCGCGAGCGTCGTCGGGTTGCAGGAGACGTAGACGATGCGCTTGGGCGAGGCCTCGGCGATCCGGGCGACGACCTTCTTCGAGAGGCCGGCGCGGGGCGGGTCGACGACGACGACGTCGGGTCGCGGGCCGTCGGCCTCGGCGAGATCCTTCAGCACGACGCGCACGTCGCCCGCGATGAAGCGCGCGTTGTCGATCTCGTTGCTGCGCGCGTTGGCCGACGCGTCGATGACCGCCTGCTCGACGATCTCGACGCCGATGACCTCGGAGGCCCGGGGCGCGAGGGTGAGCCCGATCGTGCCGATGCCGCAGCACAGGTCGTAGACGCGATCCCAGCCGCGCAGCGCGGCGTACTCGTTGGCGACGCCGTAGAGCTGCTCGGCCATCTCGGTGTTCGTCTGGAAGAACGCCTCGGCGCTGAGCGCGAAGCGCATGCCGGAGAGCTCCTCGGCGATCCGGTCGGCGCCCGCCAGCAGGATGTCGCGACCGCCCTGGGTCGTCTCGGCGACCCCCGCGGCCTGCGTCCAGACGACGCTCTGCACGGCGAGCGGCTCGATCGCCGCGAGGAATGCGTCCTCGTCGAACTCGCCGGGCGACGTCACCAGACGCACCTGCACGTCGCCGGTGCGCCGGCCCTCGCGCACGACGAGATTGCGCAGGAAGCCCTGCTGCGTGCGGCGATCGTAGGCGCCCAGGCCCATCGCCCGGACGGCCTCGAACACGCCCCGGCGCACGGCGTTGCCGCGCTCGGAGGCGAGCAGGCAGTCCTCGACATGCAGGATCCGCGACCACGACCCGGGCGCATGGAACCCGCAGACGAGGTTCGCGGCCTCGTCGACGCCGAACGAGTACTCGAGCTTGTTGCGGTAGCGCCACTGCTCGACCGCCGGGACGATCGGCTCGAGCTCGAAGCCGTCGAGCCTGCCGAGGCGGCGCAGCGCGTCGTCGACCTGGCCCTGCTTGATCTGAACCTGCTGCTCGTAGGCGAGCACCTGCCACGGGGCACCGGGATGGTCGGCGACGGGCGCGATCCGGTCGGGCCCGGGCTCGACGACCTCGAGGGTCAGCGCCTCGGCGTAGTCGCGCTTGCGCTTGGTGACGCGGGCACGCACGCGGTCCCCCGGGATCGCTCCGCGCACGAAGACGACGTAGCCGCGGTCCCCCAGCGCGAGGCGCGCGACGCCGTTCCCGCCGAAGGCGAGCGACTCGATGCGCAGGTCCAGCTCGTCGCCGCGCTCGGGGCGCTTGGTGAGGTCGGGCGGGGGGGCGGTCGGCTCGGTGGTCACGCCCCCCAGGATCGCAGGATCGCCGTCAGCGACCCCGGCGGATCCGGCGCTCGGCCTCGGCGAGCAGCTCCTCGACCTGCCGCCGGCCGGCCTGCGAGAGCCGTTGCACGATGTCCGCGGCGTCGTCGGGCAGCATCCGCCCGCGGCGGACCGCGTCGTCGAGCGTCTCCTGCAGGCGCTCGACCGTGAGGACCAGATGCTCGGCGAGGAGATCGCCGAGCGCGCCGAGGTTCTCGAAGAGGGCGACGTCGCGCGCGGCCTCCGACGGCGAGCGTGCGACCGCCGTGCGCTTGCTGCGGCGCTCAGCCGG
>JADGPM010000292.1 GCA_017882425.1 Solirubrobacteraceae bacterium | reverse complement strand
TCGACGCGGCGGCGCCCACCAGCACGCGGACGATCCGCCAGGCGAGCAGCGAGGGTCCGAACAGCTTGATCAGGCCGGCGGTGACGAGCGTCTGGCCCGGCGGATAGTTGGACCAGAAGTCGCGGTAGGGCCACTGGCCGTCGGCCAGGCGGCGGCCCCACGCAAGCATCAGACCCTCGTCGTGCGGCGAGATGCCCCAGCGCAGCGTGCTCGCCGCGAGCCCCGCCGCCAGCACGAAGAGCGCGACCTGCAGCGCCGCCGCGCCCGCGCGGTCGCCATGACGCACCGCAGGGCCCGCGTCGGGGACCGCCCCCCGCCCGGCCGCCGCGCTCACCCGTGCAGTGCGAGCCCGCGTGCGCGCCGGCGCGGTCGCACGCGCGCAGCCGGGGCCCCGCCATGCTCGCCGGCCAGGGCCTGGTCGACGAGCGCGCGAAAGCGCTGCCGGAAGCGGCTGGCCGCGAACCGGCTCGCGTTCGCCACGCAGGCGTCGGGGTCGATCCCGAGCGTGTCGAAGCCCTGCACGGCCTCGATGAGCGACGCCGCCGTCGGCGCGTCGAAGAACGTGCCGGTGCGCCCCTCGATCACCGTCTCCAGCACGCCGCCGTCGTGCAGGGCGATGACCGGCCGGCCCGCGGCCTGCGCCTCGACCGCCGCGATCCCGAACTCCTCGGTCGCGGTGACGACGAGCGCGCGCGAGCGCGCCAGCAGCGAGGCCGCCTCGGCATCGCTGACGCGGCCCGTGAACCGGACGGTCGGCCCGGCGAGGCGCTGCAGGCGCCGCGCGTCAGGTCCGTTGCCGGCGACCACGAGCGGCAGTCCGAGCTCCGTGAACGCGCGCACGGCCACGTCGATCCGCTTGTGCGGCATCAGCTCGGAGAGCACCAGGTGGTGGTCGGCGAGGGCGTCACGGCCGACCGGGCGGAAGCGCTCGACCTCGACCGGCGGATGCAGCACGGCTGCGTCGCGCCCGAGGTAGCGCTCGATCCGCAGGCGCGTCGTGTCCGAGTTCGCGACGTACGCGTCGACGCGCTGGGCGGCGATGTAGTCCCACTGGCGCCAGCGGCTGAGGACGTTCGCCAGCACCGGGCGCAACAGCGGGCTGGTCTGCGCGAGCGTGTCCTCGCGCGCGTTCCAGGCGTAGCGGAACGGGTTGTGGCAGTAGCAGAGGTGGACGGCCCCGGGCTCGGGGATCACACCGTGCGCCCAGGCGGACGAGCTCGAGACGACGAGGTCGTAGCCGCGCAGGTCGAGCGACTCCATCGCCGCGGGATACAGCGGGAGCAGCGGGCGGAACGTGCGGGCCGTCGGGCGCAGGCGCTGCAGGTGCGAGGTGTGGACCCGGCGGTGGACGAACCGGCCCTCGGTTCCGCGGGGGTCGTAGACCGCTGTGAAGAGGTCGGCGTCGGGGAACAGCTCGCAGAGCTGCAGGAACACGCGCTCGGCTCCACGCAGGTCGAGCAGGAAGTCGTGGACCAGCGCGACGCGCGGATCGCCGGGGGCGGACGTGTTCGCCATCGCATCGAGCCTATCTGCGTTCGAGGCGGCGCGACGCCGGGCCGGTTGCCGCGCGGAGCGAATAGCGTGCGCCGCGATGAGGGTCGGAGTCGATGCGCGCCATCTGGGCGCCGGGCGTGGCGTGGCGCGCTACGTGGAGGGAATGCTCGGCGCGCTCGCGCGCGCCTTCCCCGGCGACGACTGGATCGCGCTGGTGCCGGGGCGCGCGGCGCTGGCGGCCCCACCCGGCGTCCGCCTGGTGCGCCCTGCGGCGCCCTCGCGCGTCCTCTTCGGCGCCGCCGCCCTGACGGGGCGCCCGCGTCTGGACCTCCTGCTCGGCGGCGGCATCGACGTGCTGTGGCTGCCGGCGCCGGCGCCGGTCGCGGCGTCCGCGGAGGTCCCGATGCTGCTGACGGTGCATGACCGCTCCTTCGAGGCGCGCCCGCAGGACTTCACCGCCTACGAGCGCCTGTGGCATCGCGCCGCGGCGCCGCGGCGTCTGGCGGCGCGCGCACGCATCGTCGTCGCCGTCAGCTCCGCCACGCGCGAGGACCTGCTTGCGGCCGGCTGGCCGGTCGAGCCCGCGCGGCTGCGCGTCGTGGCACCCGGGGCCGACGGCGTGGCGGACACGACCACGGCCGCCGCGCGCCCGTCGTACCTGCTCTTCGTCGGCGCGCTGGAGCCGCGCAAGGGGATCGACGTGCTCGCCGCCGCGTACCGCGACGCGCGTGCGCGGGGACTCCAGACCGAACTGCTGGTCGCGGGCTCCGGCAGGCTCGCCGGGCAGCTGGCGGGCATCGACGGGGTGACACGGGCGGGCGCCGTCGACGACGCCCGCCTGGCAGAGCTCTACGCGGGCGCGCGGGCGCTCGTCCTGCCCTCGTGGCTCGAGGGCTTCGGCCTGCCCCCGCTGGAGGCCGCGCTGCACGGCGTCCCCTCCGTGCTCACCGACCTGCCGGTGTTCCACGAGACGCTCGGCGCGGCAGCGCTCTACGTCCCGCCGGGCGACAGCGCCGCGCTGGCCGACGCGCTGCTGCGAGTCGACGCGGACAGCGCGCTGCGCGAGCGGCTCGGTTCAGAGGCCCGTGCTGCGGCGCGGCAGCTGACCTGGGCGCGGGCGGCCGCCGGGATGCACGCCGCGCTCACGGAGGCGGCGGGCACATGAGCTACAGCGTCGTCGTCGTCCTGCACGACTCCGCCGAGCACCTGCGGCGCCTGCTGGCCTCGCTCGACGAGCACCTGCCGGAGCGCCCGCAGGTGATCTGCGTCGACAGCGGCTCGCGCGACGGCGGCGCCGAGCTCGCCCGCGCATGGGGCGCGCAGACGCTCGTCCTCGACGGCAATCCCGGGTTCGGCGCGGCCAACAACGCCGGGGTCGCCCTGGCCCAGCACCCGGTCAGCGTGCTGCTCAACGCGGACTGCCTCGCGCTCGACGCCGGCCTCGCGCGGCTGGCGGCGCTGGCGGGCGAGCGGCGGGCGCTCGTCGTTCCGCGACTGTTGAACCCCGATGGCAGCGTGCAGCGCAGCGCCCACCCGCGACCCGGCGGGCGGGACGCGTACCTGGCGGCGCTCGTCCCGCCGCGAGTCCTGCCACGTGCCGCGCGCGAGCGCCTGGAGCCGTTCCGCGCCGGGTCTCCCAGGCCGGTGGGCTGGGCGATCGCCGCCTGCGTCGCCGCGCGCACGGACCTGCTGCGCGGCCTCGGCCCCTTCGACGCCGGTGAGTTCCTGTTCTACGAGGACCTCGATCTGTGCCTGCGCGCCGGCGCCCGGGGCATCCCGACCGAACTGCACCCGGAGGTCGTCCTGACCCATGTCGGCGGACACAGCACGCGCGCCGCGTTCGCCGACGAGGCGTTGGAGCTCCAGGCCGGGCGCCGGCGCGCCGTGATCGAGCGCGCGCTCGGCGCTCGCGCGCTCGCCCGCGATGACCGCGCCCAGGCGCTGACCTTCCGCCTGCGCGCCGCGCTGGGCCGCGATCGCACGCGCAACCGGGCGCTGCTGAATGCGCTGCGCGCGGCTCAGAACAGCCCGAGCTGGGACTCCGCAGGCGCCGGCTGATCGGCGGGCGCCGCAGGCTGCGGCGGGACCTCGGCGGCCTCGGCGCGCGCCGCGGCGACGTCGTCCGCGGACGGCTCGGCCGCGAGGTCGACCGGCTCGGGCTGCTCCGGCGCGCCCTGGGCGATCAGCTCCGGAATGCGCGCGAAGTCCGCCCGCAGCTCGCCCAGGTTCACCGTCGAGCGCAGTGCCGCGGCCGGGTGATAGACGGGGAACAGCCGGACGCGGCGCGTGCCCAGGACGCGCTCCTCGGCGCGACCGTGGATCGTGCGGATGCCGGCCGGGTCCCCGCGCAGCAGCTTCGTCGCGAAGTTGCCGAGCGTCACGACCACGGTCGGCTGGATCAGCTCGAGCTGGCGCCAGAGGTACGGGCTGCAGCGCTCGATCTCCTCCGGGTGGGGGTCGCGGTTCTGCGGCGGGCGGCACTTCAGGACGTTGGCGATGAAGACGTCGTCGCGCTGCAGGCCGATCTCCCCGAGCAGCGTGTTCAGCAGCTGGCCGGAGCGCCCGACGAACGGGAGCCCCTGCTCGTCCTCGTCGCGGCCGGGGGCCTCCCCCACGAACATGAGGGCCGCGTCGGCGTTCCCCGCCCCGAAGACGACCTGCGTGCGGGTCTGCGCGAGCTGCGGGCAGCGCTCGCACGAGCGCGCCACGAGGAAGACCTCCTTGAGCGCCTCGCGGCGCTCCTCGGTGCTCTGCTGCGCGGTCATCGCGGGCCGATGCTATCCGCGGGAGCCGGGTGCTACCGTTCATGACGAGGCCGTCACCTTCGGGGGCGGACCACGACCACGACGCGGCACCCAGGAGCCACCCCTCCCCTACGGACTTGACCGGTATCCCTCAGGGAACCGGAACGAGATGCCTCTTACGATCGCCATCGTCGGCTGCGGCCGGCTGGGCACGGCCCTTGCGGGCGCCCTGCGCGAGACCGGCCACCGGGTGGACGGCCCGTTCGGCCGCGGCGCCGACGCGGCCGGTGCAGACGTCGCCCTCCTCTGCGTGCCGGACGCCGCGATCGGCGAGGCCGCCGCGGCGATCGCTCCCGGCCCGCTGCTCGGCCACTGCTCTGGCGCCACGGGCCTCGACGTCCTCGAGCCGCGCGGCGGCTTCGCGCTGCATCCGCTGATGACCGTCACGCCGCAGGGCGCCCGTTTCGCCGGTGCGGGCTGTGCGATCGCCGGCTCCACGCCGGCGGCGCTGGAGCAGGCCCGTGTGCTCGCCGCCGACCTGCTGATGCACCCGTTCGAGATCGCCGACGAGGATCGCGCCGTCTACCACGCGGCCGCCTCGGTCGCCTCGAACTTCCTCGTCACGCTGGAGGGCGCCGCCGAGCGGCTCGCCTCCGCCGCGGGAGTTCCGCGCTCGGCGCTCGTCCCGCTCGTGCACGCCGCCGTCGACAACTGGGCCGCTGACGGTGCGGAGGCCGCCCTGACCGGGCCGATCGCCCGCGGTGACGCGTCGACCGTCGCGCGCCAGCGCGAGGCGGTCGCAGACCATGCCGGGGACCTCCTCCCCCTGTTCGACGCGCTCGCCGACGCGACGCGCGCACTCGCGGGGCGCACGCCGGCCGGAGCACCGTCATGAGGACCGTCCGCACCGTCGCCGAGCTGCGCGCCGCGCTGGCGCCCGAGCGTCGCGCCGGCAGGACGATCGGCCTCGTCCCCACGATGGGCGCCCTGCACGAGGGCCACCTGTCGCTGATCCGCGCGGCGCGCGCGGCGAGCGACCTCGTCGTCGTCTCGCTGTTCGTCAACCCGGCGCAGTTCGACGACGCGGGCGACCTCGCCGCCTACCCGCGCAGCGAGGAGCGGGACGCCGCCGCAGCAGCAGCCGCGGGCGCCGACCTGCTCTTCGCGCCGCCCGCGGACGAGGTCTACCCCGAGGGGTTCGCGACCACCGTCAGCGTCCGCGGCCCGCTCACGGACACGCTCGAGGGCGCTCATCGCGGCGCCACCCACTTCCACGGCGTCACGACCGTCGTCACCAAGCTGCTGAACATGGCGCAGCCCGACGCGGCCTTCTTCGGCCGCAAGGACGCCCAGCAGGCCGTCGTCATCGGCCGCCTCGTCCGCGACCTCGACCTCCCCGTGCGCATCGAGCTGTGCCCCACCGTCCGCGAGCCGGACGGCCTGGCGCTCTCCAGCCGCAGCGCCCATCTCAGCGGCGACGAGCGCGAGCGCGCACTGGCGCTCTCGCGTGCGCTGCGCGAGGTGTCCCGGGCGATCGCCGCCGGCGCGCTCACCGATGGCGACGCCGTCCGCGATGCCGGCCTCGCGGCACTGCGTGACCACGGGGCCGAGCCGGAGTACTTCGAGGTCGTGGACCCCGCGACGCTCGCCCCGGCCGCCCGCCTCGACCGCGACCTGCTGCTCGTCACCGCAGCGCGCGTCGGCCGCGTCCGCCTGATCGACAACCTTCCCGCCGCACCCATGTCCCAGATCCTCGATGTCGATGCCGAGGTGGCGACCCTTCCCGCCTAGGGAGGGGCGTCAACCGCGCAAGACAGGAGCAACCGCCATGTCCACGATGCCCACGAACGTCCAGGTCCCGGCCGACGCGTCACGTCTGCCGATGACCCTCCCGCGCCTCTTCGAGAAGAAGCGCCACGGCGAGCCGATCGTCATGGTCACCGCCTACGACCACCCGAGCGCGCGTGCGGCCGAGGCGGCCGGCGTCGATCTGGTCCTGATGGGCGACTCGGGCGCGATGACCGTCCTCGGGTACCCGTCCACCGTCGCCGTCGAGCTCGACGAGCTGCTCGTGCTCGCCAAGGCCGTCCGGCGTGGCCTGAACAACCCGTTCCTCGTCGGCGACCTGCCATTCGGCTCCTACGAGGTCAGCGACGAGCAGGCCGTCACCACCGCGCTGCGCTTCGTCAAGGAGGCCGGCTGCGACGCCGTCAAGCTCGAGGGCGGCGGCGAGACGTCCGTGCGCCGGGCGCGCGCGATCGTCGGCGCCGGCATCCCGGTGATGGGCCACGTCGGGCTCACACCGCAGACCTCGACCGCGCTCGGCGGCTACAAGGCGCAGGGGCGTACGGCGGCCACCGCCGCGCGCATCGCCGACGAGGCGCTCGCGCTGCAGGAGGCCGGCTGCTTCGCGATCGTGTTCGAGGCGATCCCTTCGGGGATCTCCGAGGCGCTGATGCCGCGGATGGAGATCCCGGTGATCGGGATCGGCGCGGGGCCCGCAGTCGACGGCCAGGTGCTCGTCTTCCACGACCTCCTCGGCATCCGCGAGGGCCTCGGGGCGCGCTTCGTCAAGCGCTACGCGAACCTGCTCGACGAGATGGTCGCCGGCGTCGCGCAGTACACGCAGGACGTGCGCGAGCGCACCTACCCGGGGCCCGAGCACGGCTACTCGATCGACGCCGACGAGCTCGCAGAGTTCCGCGCGCAGCTCGCGGCGCGCTAGCCGCCCCGCGCGGCGGCGCAGTCCCCAGAGGGGCGCGGACGGCGATCGCGCCCGCGCCCCCCTGGCACATCGGCGTTCACATGTCGTTCACATCGGCCCCTGCGCGCGTGCCTACGATCGGTGGCCCAGACGTTCACATGGCGTTCACATCGCTCGGAACCGCGCTCGCGCGCCGATCACAAGAGACCACATGGCCAGCCTGACCCACCTCCTGTCCTCTCGCGACCGGATCTTCTACGACCTGTTCGAGTCGCTCGCGGACACGGCCGTCCGCGCGACCGCGCATCTCGACGAGATGCTCGCCCAGTTCCCCGAGGGGCGGCGCGAGCACTTCGAGAAGATCACCGACTGCGAGCGCGAGGGCGACGAGACGCTGCACGCGATCCGCGCGCGCCTGAACCAGACGTTCGTGACGCCGATCGACCGCGAGGACATCCTCGCGCTCGGCTCGGCGCTGGACGACATCATCGACTTCGCCGAGGAGGCCGCCGACTACCTCGGCCTCTACGGCATCGAGGCGCCGATGGAGCAGTCCCAGCGCCTCGCCGGGATCCTGCTCGCCTGCGCCCGTCAGGTCGCGCTCGCGGTTCCCGCGATCCGCACGCTCAGCGACCCCTCGGAGACGATCCACGAGATCCACCGGCTCGAGAACGACGGTGACCGCGTCAGCCGCGACGCGATCGCCGCGCTCTTCCATGACGGCATCGACCCGATGGTCGTGATCCGCTGGAAGGACATCTACATGCGCCTCGAGCAGGGCATCGACGCCTGCGAGCACGTCGCGGACGTGATCGACGAGATCATCATCAAGGGCAAGTAGCCGTGGGCGGCGACCTGATCCTGTACATCGTCGTCGGGACGGCGCTCGCGTTCGACTTCACCAACGGCTTCCACGACACCGCCAACGCGGTCGCGACGTCGATCGGCACGCGCGCGATGCCGCCGAAGGTCGCCGTCGGCCTCGCCGCGACCCTGAACTTCGTCGGCGCGTTCATCTCGCTGAAGGTCGCGGCGACGATCGGCACGGGCATCGTCGACTCGAACGTCGTCACGCCCACGGTGATCTTCGCGGCGCTGATCGGCGCGATCGCGTGGAACCTCATCACCTGGTGGTTCGGCCTTCCCTCCAGCTCGTCCCATGCGCTGATCGGCGGTCTGATCGGAGCCGCGCTCGCCGCTGCCGGCACGGGCTCCGTCCAGGTGCAGGGGATCATCGACAAGGTCCTCGTCCCGGGCATCGTCGCCCCGATCCTGGCCTTCGGGGTCGCCGGCGTGTCGATCCTCACCGCCTACCTCATCGCGGGCCGCCAGCGCCCGGGACCGGTCGCGCGCGGCTTCCGCCTCGGCCAGCTCGTCAGCAGCAGCCTCTTCGCCCTGGCGCACGGCACGAACGACGCCCAGAAGACGATGGGCGTCATCACCCTCGCCCTGATCGCGCATGGCAATCTGCCGGCGAACTCGTTCGACGTGCCGACCTGGGTGATCGTCAGCTCGGCGACCGCCATCGCGCTGGGGACCTACTCGGGTGGCTGGCGCATCATCAGCACGATGGGCTCGCGCATCATCAAGATGGACCCCGCGCAGGGCTTCTCCTCGCAGAGCGCCGGCGCCGCGGTCCTGTTCAGCGCGACCGCACTCGGGTACCCGCTGTCGACGACGCACGTCGCGTCAGGCTCGGTGATGGGCGCCGGCGCCGCCAAGAGCGTGTCCGCCGTCCGCTGGGGACTGGCGAGCAACATCGCCGTCGCGTGGGCGCTGACGCTGCCCGCCGCAGCGGTCATCGGCGCGGCGGCCTACGGCGCGTGCAGCATCTTCGGCACGGGCGCGCTGGGGCCCGCGCTCGTCGCGCTCTGCGCGATCGGCTTCGTGCTCGCCCTGCTCGGGCGGCGCCGGACCCTGGGCGCGCCGCGCACGGCGCAAGCGCCGGCGCCGGTGCCCGTCGCGACGGTGGACGCATGATCCTCGCCGCCCAGTCCGTCGCCGAGCAGATCGGCACGCTCATCGTCGAGGGGCTCGTCGTGGCGTTCGGCGTGACGCTGTGCTTCTCGCTGGCGCTCGTCGGAACCATTCGCGCGGGGGACAGCCGCCGCGTCGGCAGCGGCGGCCGCGTCGTCGGATGGTCCCTGCTCGCGGGCGTCTCGTTCATCGCGTTCGCCGGCTTCGTCGTGCTCGGCATCCACGTCGTCACGAACAAGACGTAGCGTCGCGCGGGCTACGCGCCCGGCGGCTGGACGAACGCGATCTCCTTCAGCACCTTCGCGGGCGCGCCTGCCGCGATCGTTCCCGGCGGGATGTCACGCGTGACGACGCTGTTGGCGCCGATCACCGAGCGCGACCCGATCGTCACCCCACTCGTGACGACGACGTTCGCGCCCAGCCAGACGTTGTCGCCCAGGCGCGTCGGCCCCTTCGACGTGAAGCCCTGCCACGTGATCGGCCTGGTCGGATCGTCGTGGCGGTGGTCGGCGTCGGTCACGAACGCCCCGTTGGCGAGCATGCAGTGATCGCCGATCTCCACCAGATCGGTCGCGGCGATCATCACGCCCTGGTTGAGGAAGACGCCCGCGCCGATCCGGATCCGCCCGCGGTCACCACCGGTGATCCACACGCCGGGCTCGAGCAGGCTCCCCTCCCCGATCTCCAGGCGCCCGGACCGCAGGAGCTCGAGCACCTCGCCGTTCACCGGCCACTTGACGAACGCCCTGCGACGCGCGAACTCGCGATGGATCCGCGCCCGGGTCCACGGAAGCGCATGGCGCTGGTACCAGCGCCACTTGACCCACCACAGGCGCGCATCCGAGCGGCTCAGCACCTCAGGCGGCCGCCTTCGCGGGCTTGCGCCGTGCGCGGGATGCGCGCCGCGCCCTGGGGGCCGCCGGCGTCACCAGCTCGGCGAGGAACTCGCCCGTGTAGGAGCCTGGCGTCCCGGCGACCTCCTCCGGCGTGCCGTGCGCGACGACGGTGCCGCCCTCCTCGCCGCCCTCAGGGCCCATGTCGATCAGCCGGTCGGCCGTCTTGATGACGTCGAGGTTGTGCTCGATCACGACGACCGAGTTGCCCTGGTCGACGAGCCGGTGCAGCACGTCGAGCAGCCGCTGGACGTCGGCGAAGTGCAGACCTGTCGTCGGCTCGTCCAGGATGTAGAGCGTGCGGCCCGTGGCGATCTTCGAGAGCTCCGTGGCGAGCTTCACGCGCTGCGCCTCACCACCGGACAGCGTCGTCGCCGGCTGGCCGAGGCGGATGTACCCCAGCCCGACGTCGTTCAGCGTCTCGAGGCGCCGCCTGACCTTCGGGATGTTCACGAAGAACTCGACGGCCTCCTCGACCGGCATGTCGAGCACGTCCGCGATCGTCTTCCCCTTGAAGCGCACGTCGAGCGTCTCGCGGTTGTAGCGCTTGCCGTGGCACTGCTCGCACGGGACGTAGACGTCCGGCAGGAAGTGCATCTCGATCTTGATCTGCCCGTCGCCCTTGCAGACCTCGCAGCGCCCGCCCTTGACGTTGAACGAGAAGCGGCCCGGCTTGTAGCCGCGCGCCCGCGCCTCGGGCGTCTTGGAGAAGAGGTCGCGGATGACGTCGAACAGGCCCGTGTACGTCGCGGGGTTCGAGCGCGGCGTGCGGCCGATCGGCGACTGGTCGACCTGAATGATCTTGTCGAGCTGGTCCAGCCCCAACACGGCGGTGTGGCCGCCGGCCCGCTGGCGCGCGCGGTGCAGGCGGTTGGCGACCGCCTTGTAGAGGACCTCGTTGACGAGCGTGGACTTACCCGAGCCGGACACGCCGGTCACGACCGTGAAGACGCCGAGCGGCACCTTCACGTCGACGCCGCGCAGGTTGTGCTGGCGCGCGCCGCGGATCTCGAGCTGGCTCGTCGGCGAGCGGCGCTTGGCCG
>JADGPM010000291.1 GCA_017882425.1 Solirubrobacteraceae bacterium | reverse complement strand
AGCCACTTCCGCAGCCGCCCGAGCACCGCCGCGCGCCCGTCGAATCCAGCCGCCTCCCAGCCCGGCTGCGCGGCCCTCGCCGCCGCGGCGAGCTCCTCGAGCTCGACGCTGCCGAGCTCGGGGACGCTCACGAGGACCGCCCCGGTTGCCGGGTTGCGGACCTCGAGCATCTAGTGGCCCGTCCCGAAATGTTGGGCCCGAAATGGCGGCCCCTGGATGCCGCCCGGCAGCGTCCTCGGTCGCGGCAAGGCAGCCAGCCTTGCCTGCTCCCTGCGTCCTCCCCGGCCGACCCCAGGACCTCGCCACAAGCGGAGTTTCAGGCCGAACATTCCGGGACGGACCACTACCCCTCCGCGGTCGTCACCGACTCGATCTCGACCGGCGTGCTCGGGCGGTCGCGCCCGTCGGTCGGCGTGGAGTCGATCGCGTCGACGACGTCCATGCCGGCGGTGACCTCGCCGAAGACCGTGTGCTTGCCGTCGAGCCAGGGGCACGCCGCGGCCGTGACGATGAAGAACTGCGAGCCGTTCGTGTCGGGCCCGGCGTTGGCCATCGCCAGCGCGCCCCGCACGATCAGGTGGTCGTTGATCTCGTCCTCGAAGGTGTAGCCAGGCCCGCCCGTGCCGGTGCCCTGCGGGCAGCCGGCCTGGAGCATGAAGCCCGCGATCACGCGGTGGAAGATCAGGCCGTCGTAGAAGTTCTCGCCGGCGAGCTTGGCGAAGTTCGCCACCGTCTTGGGTGCGTCGGCGTCGAACAGCGAGAGCTCGATCGTTCCCTTCGAGGTCTTGATCGTGGCGGTGGACAACGGGCTCGCCTCCAGGTCGGCTTGGATTTCAGGCGCCGGCGCGCTCGAGCGCCAGCGTGTGGCCCGCCACCTCGACGCCGCTCGCGCGCTCGATCACGCGATCGGCCTCGTCGGCGGGCACGCTCAGCAGCGCGAAGCGCTCGAGCATGGTGACGTCCGAGACGGCCTCGCCGTCCAGCGAGGTGGCGTGCGTGATCGCGGCGACGAGGTCGGCGACCTCGATCCCGGCGGCGCGTCCGCCGCTCGCCACGAGGCGTGCGCGCGGCTCGTCGGCGGCGTGGCGGACGTGGGGCTTGGAGTGGCGGCGCGGGCGCTCGGTGACCGGCGCGGGTTTCGCGCTGGCCCCGGCCGACCACGCCGCGATCGGCATGCCGATGTGGCGCTCGATCGCCTCGAGCTCGCGCTTCTGGCGGTCCTCGACGAAGGTGATCGCGCGGCCCGAACGCCCGACGCGGCCGGTCCGCCCGACCCGGTGCACGTAGGTGTCGGGCGAGGTCGGCACGTCGAAGTTGATGACGTGCGTGACGGTCGAGATGTCGAGGCCGCGCGCGGCGACGTCGGTCGCGACCAGCACCGGCACCCGCCCCGCCTTGAACGCCAGCATGACGCCGTCGCGCTGGCCCTGGGTGAGGTCGCCGTGCAGCGCGCGCACGTTCATGCCCTTGTCGCGCAGCGTGCGGAAGAGCTGGTCGCAGCGGATCTTGGTGCGCACGAACACGATCGCCTGGTCGGGCTGCTCGGCGCGCAGCACCTCGACCAGCTTGGCCGCCTTCTCGCGCGTCTCGACCGGCAGCTGGAACTGCTCGACGGTGTCGATCGTCTTCGTCGCCGAGGCGATCTCGACGATCAGCGGCTCGTAGAGGTAGCGGTCGGCGAGCGCGCGAATCGGCGGCGGCATCGTCGCCGAGAAGAGCGCGGTCTGGCGCCCCGACGGCGTCGTCGAGAGGATCTTCTCGACGTCCTCGAGAAAGCCGAGGTCGAGCATCTCGTCGGCCTCGTCGAGCACCACGTAGCGGCAGTCGTGCAGCAGCAGCGAGCCGCGCGTGACGAGGTCGAGCACGCGCCCGACGGTGCCGACGACGACGTGGCCGCCGCCGCGCAGCTGCGCCTCCTGGTTGCGGATCGGCGCGCCGCCGAAGACCGCAACGACGTCCACCGCGCGCGTGGACCCATACGCGCGCAGCGCCTGCGTGACCTGGATGCACAGCTCGCGCGTCGGCGTCAGCACGAGCGCCTGCACCACGTCGGTGTCCGGATCGATGTACTGCATCATCGGCAGACCGAACGCGGCGGTCTTGCCGGTGCCGGTCTGAGCCTGCCCGATCACGTCGCGTCCGCCCAGCAGCGGCGGGATCGCCTGCTCCTGGATCGCGCTCGGCGTTTCGTAGCCGACCTCGCGCAGCGCGGCGAGCACGGGCTCGGACAGGCCGAGCTCCTTGAAGGTGGTCACACCTGCAGCTTATTGGTGAGGGGTGTTGGGGGTTGGGGGCATGCCCCCAACCGCGGATTGGTGCATGCACCAATCCGGCGGACGGCGCATGCGCCGTCCGCGAGGTCGGCGCATGCGCCGACCTCCAAAGCAGGCCATCGGAGGCCTCCTTGTGCAGGCAGGCTGCACGTCGTCGCGGCGCTCGCTAGGGTACGCCGCGCAATGGCCGTCACAGTAGTCGGATCGATCGCCTTCGACGCGGTCAAGACCCCCTTCGGCGAGCGCGAGAAGATGCTCGGCGGCGCCGCCGTGCACTTCGCGCTGGCAGCCTCGTTCTTCGACGAGGTGCGCGTCGTCGGCCCCGTCGGCGACGACTTCGGCGAGGCCGAGCTCGACGTCCTGCGCGGCCGCGGCGTCGACGTCTCCGATGTCGAGCACGTCCCCGGCGAGACCTTCTTCTGGGCCGGTGAGTACGGCTGGGACCTCAACAGCCGCGAGACGCTCGAGACGCGCCTCGGCGTGTTCGAGACGTTCGAGCCGAAGCTCTCGCAGGCCGCCCGCGACAGCGAGGTGCTGTTCCTCGCCAACATCCAGCCGGATATCCAGCGCGCCGTGCGCGAGCAGTGCACCGGCGCGCGCTTCGCGGCGCTCGACTCGATGAACCTGTGGATCGACATCGCCCGCGACTCGCTGGTGTCGGCGATCGGCGGCGTCGACTGCCTCGTCCTCAACGACGCCGAGCTCAAGCAGCTGACGAGCATGCCCAACACCGTCAAGGCCGCGCGCGAGGTGCTCTCGTGGGGCGGGCCGAGCGCGGTCATCGCCAAGCAGGGCGAGTACGGCGCGACGCTGATCACCGCCGGCGACTACTTCTCGCTGCCGGCCTTCCCGCTCGAGGACGTGATCGACCCGACCGGGGCCGGCGACACCTTCGCCGGCGGCTTCGTCGGCTACATCGCCGCCAACGGCGGCAGCGCCGGCGACGAGGACGTGCTGCGCCGCGCGATGGCCTACGGCACGGCGCTCGCCTCCTTCAACGTCGAGGAGTTCGGCACCGAGCGCGTCGCTCGGCTGACCGGCGATGAGGTCTCCGCGCGCGT
>JADGPM010000290.1 GCA_017882425.1 Solirubrobacteraceae bacterium | reverse complement strand
GCCGGCGTACCGGACCCAAACGAGGCCCCCGTCACCCGCCCCCGTACGCCACCACAAGGTCCGTGACGACCCCGGCGAAGAACCCGGCCGACAGGAGCCACAGGCCGAGCTCGCGGTGGCCGTAGCGGCGCATGCCGTGCCACACCTCGCCGATGACGTAGAGGATCGCGCCGCCGGACAGCGCGTAGCAGGCGAGCTCCAGCGGGGCGGAGCTGACCGAGTAGCCAATCATCGAGCCGACGAAGGTCGGGCCGCCGCCGATGAGGCCCGCGAGCAGCAGCCAGCGCCAGGACGGGCGCACCGACCCGAGCGGCCCGACGATGCCGAAGCCCTCGGTGGCGTTGTGCATCGCGAACCCGATGATCAGGACGGTCGCGAGGCTGATCGCGCCGGTGCTCGCCGCGACCCCGATCGCGAGCCCCTCGGCGAAGTTATGGATCCCGATCGCGACGGCGATCGTCATGCCGGTCCGCAGCGCCGCACTGCGCGCACCGCGGTCCGCCGCGGCCAGCTGTTCGGCCTGCCCGAGCGTCAGCGTCTCGGTGGCGCCGCCGCCGAGCGGCGGTCGGGGCGCCGGTGCGGTCCCGCGGATGCGCCGCTCGACCGTCGCGAGGCCCGCGGTGCCGAGCGCGAAGCCGCCACCGAGGACCGCCGCCATCGCCGCCGCATGGCCGAAGCTGCCGCTCCCGTCCTTGTAGCCGGTGACGGCTTCCTCGACGATCGCGAAGCCGTGCGAGAGCACGTCGACGAACAGGAACGCGAGGACGCCGACGGAGAACATCGCCAGCGCGACGCGGGCGCGGGTGCTCAGGAGCTGGAGCCGCCCGAACGGGAGCCCCAGGAAGATGGTGAAGCCGGCGAGGGCTCCGAGTACGACGGTCTGCGGGAACGACACGCTGCCTCCGACGGGTCCTTGTCTTAGGGAACCCTAACTGATTCCGACGCGGGGCGTCGGGATTGGGTGAGTCACCGTGGTTCCCCACCCCCGGGAACGCGTGAACGTTCGGCTTCGCCGACCTCCTCTCCGATGTGCTCACGCGCATCGGCCCTTTCGAGGGCGATGTCACGTATAGGCTCTGCGCGCCGGGTGGATGGACCGTCCGGGCAGGAGGAGAGGGAGCTGCATGTCGTACTTCGTCACCGGGGCCACCGGCTTCATCGGGCGCAATCTCGTCGAGCGACTGCTCGAGCGCGAAGGCGACATCCACGTGCTCGTGCGGGAGAGCTCGCGGGAGCGGCTCGACGCGCTGATCGAGCGCTGGAACGCCCAGGGGCGCGTGCACCCGGTCGTCGGCGACCTCGCCGCCCCGATGCTCGGCGTCGACGAGGCCTGGATCGCCGAGCACAAGGGCGGGATCGACCACGTCTTCCACCTGGCCGCGATCTACGACATGACCGCCGACGAGGAGCGCAACGACGTCCTCAACGTCGGCGGCACCCGCAACCTCGTCGCGCTCGTCAACGCACTCGAGCCGAAGGTCCTCCACCACACCTCCTCCGTGGCTGCGGCCGGCGCCTACAAGGGCCTCTTCCGCGAGGACATGTTCGACGAGGGTCAGAAGCTCCCCTCGGCCTACCACCGCACGAAGTTCGAGTCCGAGCGCATCGTGCGCGAGGAGTCGACGGTGCCGTGGCGCGTCTACCGCCCGGCCGTCGTCGTCGGCGACTCGCGCACCGGCGAGATGGACAAGATCGACGGGCCCTACTACTTCTTCAAGGCGATCCAGCGGGCCCGCGACCTCCTACCGCAGTGGTTCCCCCTCGCCGGGCCGGAGGTCGGCGACACGAACATCGTCCCCGTCGACTACGTCGCCGACGCGATGGACGCGATCGCCCACCGCGAGGACCTCGACGGCCAGGCCTTCCACCTCGCCGCGCCGCGCATGACGAAGGCCGGCGCCGCCCTGAACGAGTTCGCCAAGGCGGCGCACGCGCCGCAGCTGGCGGTGCGCGTCGACAGCAAGCTGCTCGACGCGCTCCCGAAGGGCGTCTTCTCGCTGCTGCTCCAGCTCCCCCAGCTCAAGGACGTGCGGCGCGCCGTCCTCGCGGACTTCGGCATCCCCGACGAGATCGTCGGGCACATGGGCTTCACGTGCTCGTTCGACACCCGCGACACCGAGCGGGCGCTGGCGGGCACCGGCATCGAGGTCCCGCCGCTCGAGGACTACGCCGACCGGATCTGGGACTACTGGGAGCGCAACCTCGATCCGGACCTCTTCAAGGATCGCTCGCTCGAGGCGGCCGTCAACGGGCGCACGATCGTCATCACCGGCGCCTCCAGCGGCATCGGGAAGTCGGCGGCGCTGAAGCTCGCCAAGGCGGGCGGGATCCCGCTGCTCGTCGCGCGCGGCGAGGAGAAGCTGCTCGAGACGAAGTCCGAGATCGAGGCGGCCGGCGGGACGGCGTACGTCTACACCGCCGATCTCTCCGACATGGAGGCGATCGACGACCTCGTCAAGCGCATCCTCGCCGACCACGCGCAGGTCGACATGATCGTCAACAACGCCGGGCGCTCGATCCGGCGCTCGATCTCGCTGAGCCTCGACCGCTTCCACGACTTCGAGCGCACGATGCAGCTGAACTACTTCGGCGCGATCCGCCTGGTGATGGGGCTGATCCCGCACATGGCCGAGCGCAAGTTCGGCCACGTCGTGAACGTCAGCTCGATCGGCGTCCAGACGAACCCGCCGCGCTTCAGCGCGTACGTCGCCTCGAAGTCCGCGCTCGACGCGTGGACGCGCGTCGTCAGCTCCGAGCTCGTCGGGGACAACATCACGTTCACGACGATCCACATGCCGCTCGTGCGCACGCCGATGATCGCGCCGACGAAGATGTACGACTCGCTCCCGACGCTCTCGCCCGACGAGGCGGGGGACCTCGTCTGCGACGCGATCCGCAAGAAGCCCAAGCAGATCAACACGCGCCTGGGCACGTTCGGCGAGGTGCTCTACGCGCTCGCGCCGAAGGCCGTCGACCAGATCCTGCACACCGCCTACAAGGTCTTCCCGGAGTCCGCCGCGTCGAAGGGCCAGAAGGATCCGGACGAGAAGGCGAGCATGGAGCAGATCGCGATGGCGAACCTGATGAAGGGCGTGCACTGGTAGTGGGTGACGTCCCCCTGAAAGGGTCCCACGTGACATCGCCCTCGAAAGGGCTGACGTGCGCGAGCACGTCGGCGACGTTCTCCACAGGACCAGTCAGCCGATGACTGAGCCCATCAAGTCCGTCCTCTACGACGTCCAGGCGGCGCAGGGCGGCACCTTCGAGGACTACGACGGCTGGATCTGGACGCTCAGCATGGGCGACAGCCTCGGCGAGTACGAGGCGCTGCGCAGCGACGTCGTGATGTGGGACGTCTACGGCCTCGTGAAGTGGGACGTCCGCGGCTCAGGCGCGATCGAGGCGGTGCAGCGCATCTTCACGAACGACGTGGCGAGCCTCGAGCCCGGCCAGGTCCGCTACGGGGCGTTCGTCGACGCCGCCGGCGCGATCGTCGACGACGGGACGGTCTTCGGCCACTCCGGCGACCACCTGTGGGTCATGACCAACGGGACGACGTTCGCCGAGCACCTCGCGGCGCACTCGCCCGGCCTGGACGTGACGGTCGAGAACCGCCTGCACGAGATGCCGCTGATCTCCGTGCAGGGCCCGCGCTCGCGCGAGGTGCTGCGCGGGCTGACCGACCTGGACCTGGGCGCGCTGCGGTACTTCCGCTTCACGCCGGAGCCGGTCGACGTCGCCGGCATCAGCGTGCACGTGCTGCACACCGGCTTCTCGGGAGAGCTCGGCTTCGAGCTCATCCCCGCGCGCGAGGACGCCGCGGAGCTGTGGACGCGGCTCGGTGACGCCGGGGTGCGGCCGATCGGCTTCGAGGCGGTCGAGATCGCCCGCGTCGAGGCGGGCCTGATCATCCACGAGCAGGACTACCTTCCCGGCCGGCAGACCCCGTTCGACGTCGGCCTCGACCGGCTCGTCCGCCTCGACGGCACAGCCCCGTTCCTCGGGGCCGACGCGCTGCGCGCGGTCGCCGCGGATCCGCCGAACCGGTTCGTCACGCTGCACCTCGCCGAGGGCGAGCTGCCGGAGCTCGGTGCCGACGTGCTCGCCGGCGGCGAGCTCGCCGGGACGCTCACGAGCCCGGTCGAGAGCCCGCGCTTCGGGCCGATCGGCCTGGCGCGGCTGCGGCGCGAGGTCGCCGTCGAGGGCGCCCGCGTCGACGTGGCCGTCGCGAGCGGGACGATCACCGCGACGGTCGGGCTCGACTGCGCCTACGACCCGCAGAAGCTGCGCCCGCGGAGCTGAGGGGGCGTCCCGCGCGACCCCGAGAATGCGACGAGACCGTGCCGCACCTCGCGATCCTGACTTTGTTGCCAGTTGCACAAACCTGCTGCTAGATTGCGGCCAGCGCCCGCCTCGGCGGGCAACGTCACGAGCACAAGGAGCAGAGGATGCGAGCGGGAGAGCCGGGGCTGCTGCCCCTGTCGGCGACGGACGTCGAGCGGACGCGGCTGCCGCTCGAACAGGCGCGCATGCTCCCCGGCGCGGCGTTCACCGACCCCGCGGTCCTCGCGTGGGAGGTCGAGAACATCTTCCTGAAGAGCTGGGTCTGCGCCGGCCACATCGACCAGGTCAGCGAGCGCGGCCAGTTCCTGATGGTCGAGCTGGGTGGCGAGAGCGTCTTCGTCGTCGCCGACGACGACGGCCTCCCCCGCGCCTTCCACAACAGCTGCCGCCACCGCGGCGCGCGGCTCGTCGACACGCCCGAGGG
>JADGPM010000057.1 GCA_017882425.1 Solirubrobacteraceae bacterium | reverse complement strand
GTCATCCGTGGTCGCCCACAAGGAACTCGCGGAGATGCGCGGGCTACAACGCACGCCGGCGCGCCCCGGTCCCCGGACGCGGGACGCCGTCAGGTGCCGCCCTCCATGCGCTTCTTGAGCTCCCCCGGGCGGGCGCTCACGAGCATCGACCGGATCATCGACTCGACGGGCCCGCGGATCAGCATCCCGATGATGCGGCCAGGGTCGCTGTCCAGCGTGTACGTCGCACCCGTGCGTCCATCGCCCAGATCCTCCAACTCCCACGCGCCCTCGACGGACTTCAGATCGCCCTTCTCCTGCGTCCATGCGAGCCGCACGGGCGGCTCATAGCGGAAGCGCACCTGGGTCTTCACGTGCCGGACCTTGATGTCGTTCTCGGTCTCGACGAGCGTCGCCCGGCCCTCGCTGTCGTGCTCGAGCGCTGACATGGAGACGAGGCCACCCTGCCACTGCGGCGCTTCGAGCACGTCCTCGACCACGGCCCAGACGTCCTCGAGCGGCGCGTCGATCTCCATGCTCGCGGTCCCACCCATATGTCCCATGCTCGCCCACCTCCTGACGGTCGCCGCGTCGCGGCGACGCTCTCTCAGCCCGGGGAGGGCCGAGCACGCGTTCGCGGTGCCGTACGCGTCCGGGATCTCGAGGACGTCGACGCGCTGCGCTGCGCAGGCGTGCGCCGCCTCGGACGCTTGGGCTTGAGTGCTGCCAGCTCCTCGCCGATCGCTGCGATGATCGTCTCGGGGTCCGGGACGAGGCGCGGGTCGACCTGCAGGCCGATCGTCACGCCGCCGTCGTAGCTGAAGATGCTGACGCCCATGCCGATGCCGCCGCTGGCGGGCACCCATCCGAGGATCCCGCCGACCTTCGAGCCGGCGAAGTAGATCGGCTGTCGCGGCCCCGGGACGTTCGTCATGACCGCCGTCGTCTTGGGCGTGAAGACGTCGATGAGCCGCTGCTCGACGGGCACCGGCGTCGCGCCGATCACACCGAGGATCGCGTACGACAGCACACCCTCGGGCGAGTGCTTGATCCCGTCCATCCGCTCGTGCACGTCAGCCAGGCGTTCGGCCGGCGTCGCTGAACCCACCGGCAGCGTGAGGTACACCAGGCCGAAGCGATTGCCGAGGTCGCGCGGCAGCGGCTGGTCCAGCGGACGCAGGTTGAACGGGACCATCGCCCGGATCTCGTCGGCCTCGTCGCCGTGGGCCACCATGTACCGGTGCAGTGCCCCGCTCACCGCGGCGAGCAGCACGTCGTTCACCGTCGTACCGGTCGCGTGTCCGATCGCCTGGACCACCTCGAGCTCGATCCGGTCCGTCCAGCTCACGCGGCGCGGGACGCCGAGCTCACCCGTGAAGACGGTCTGTGCGTCGGGGGCCGTGAGCAGCAGCTTCGCGAGCGCCTGGCCGTCGGCCGCGAGCCGCCCGAGGAGGCCCGGCAGCTCGGAGCGCGGATGGGCCGCGAGCTCGAAGCCCTCGTGCAGGGCGGCCTCGGCGACATGGGTGCCCGCGCGGACCGGCGCCAGCAGCGCGTCGGCGCGCCCTCCGGCGCGCAGTTCCTCGGTCGGCGCGAGTCCGGCGTCAGACCGCTCGTCGGTGAGCGAGAGCAGCACGCGCGTCAGCGCGATGCCGTCGGCGATGCAGTGATGCATCCGCGAGAGGACGGCGGTGCCCGCCCCGTAGCCCTCGATGACGTACATGTGCCACAGCGGCTTCGAGCGATCGAGCGGGACGACCATCAGGTCCTCGACCAGCGCCTGGAGTGCCGGCCGGTCGCCGGGCGCAGGCAGCGCGAGGCGATGCACATGCAGGTCGAGGTCGAACCCCGGATCGTCCTGCCAGCTCGGCACTCCGATGCCCAGCCGCGGCTCGACGATGCGCTGGCGGAATCGCGGGAAGCGGTCGACGAGGCGCTCGCGCACCACCTCCCTGGCGCGATCGACGTCGAGCGGCTCGTCGAACCACATCAGCGCGTTGACGACCATCAGGTTGGTGGGCCGGTCCATGTGCAGCCACGCGGCGTCGGCGTTGCTCATCCGCTGGGTCGTCATGACGCCGCCTCGTCGTACAGCCCGGCGAAGACGTCCGCGAACTCCTCGTAGACGACGTTGCGCTTGAGCTTCAGCGTCGGCGTCAGCTCGCCCGCCGCCTGGGTGAGGTCACGGTCGAGGATCGCGAAGCGCTTGATCTGCTCGATGCGCGCGAAGTGCGAATTGACCTCGTCGACCGCAGCCTGCAACGCCGTCCGGACGCGCGGGTCGCGGGCCATCGCCGCGGCGTCCGGCTCGATGCCGAGGTGCCGGGCGAGCTTTGGCGCCTCGTCCTGGTCGAGCGCGAGGAGCGCCACCAGGTATGGGCGCTTGTCGCCGAAGACGACCGCCTCGGAGATCAGGGGGCTCTGCTTGAGCGCGTTCTCGAGATTCGTCGGGCTGATGTTCTTCCCGCTGGAGGTGATGATGAGATCCTTCTTGCGACCGATGATCGAGACGAAGCCGTCCCCGTCGATCGCCGCGAGATCGCCGGTCGCCAGCCACCCGTCGTCGAGCGTCTCGCGCGTCGCCTCGTCGTTCTTGAAGTACCCGCGGAAGACGCTCGGGCCGCGCATGAGCAGCTCGCCGTCCATCGCGAGGCGCATCTCAACGCCGGGGAGCGGGCGCCCGACGGAACCGAAGCGCAGCTCCTCGATCGTGTTGATCGAGCCGGCGGCGGCCGTCTCGGTCATGCCCCAGGCCTCGAGCACGAGGACCCCGCAGGCGTCGAAGAACTCGAGCACCTCCTTGGAGATCGGTGCGGCGCCACTCGCGGCGAGCCGCAGGTCGCCCCCGAACAGGCCGCGCACCTTCGAGAGCACGAGCCGGTCGGCGGCGCGGTGGCGCAGTGCGAGGCTCGCGGGAACGCGCCGCCCGGCGCGCTCCAGCGCGCGCACCTGCTCGCCGGTCTTCACCGACCAGTCGAAGATCGCGCGCTTGGGCCGGGACTGCTCCGCGATGCCGCTGTGCGCGGCCGCGTAGATCTTCTCGAAGATCCGGGGCACCGACGGCAGGTACGTCGGGCGCGACTCGCGGATGTCGTCGAGCAGCAGCTCGGGTCGCCGCTGCCAGAAGACGAGCGTGCCGCCCATGTCCAGGACACAGACCTCCGTGATGCGCGCGAGCGAGTGGGCCAGCGGCAGGAACATGAAGAAGATGATCGGCACGCCCTGCGTGCGCAGGTCGAGCCGCTCCTCGTAGGCGCGTGTGGCGTCGAGCAGGTTGCCGTGCGTGAGCACGCAGCCCTTCGGCGGCCCGGTCGTGCCGGAGGTGTAGATCAGCGTCGCCACATCGTCCGCCCCGACCGCGGCCACGCGCTCGTCGATGTCCGCGCCGGACACGTCGGCGCCGCGGGAGCGCAGGTCGTCGAGCGACATCGCGTCGGCGCTCGTCCCCCCCATCAGGACCACGTGCTCGAGCCGCGGGCAGTCGCCGCGGACGCGCTGGATCTTCGCGAGCTGCTCCTGGTCCTCGCAGAAGACGACACGCGCGTCCGAGTCACCCAGCACGTACGCGCACTCCTCGGGCGAGTTGGTGTGGTAGATCGGCGCGACCACCGCGCCGGCGCAGAACGCGCCCATGTCGATCAGCGTCCACTCGGGGCGCGTGTTGGCGAGGACCGCGATCCGGTCGCCCGCCTCGACGCCCAGTGCGATGAGGCCCCTCGCGATCTCGCGCGCGGCTGAGGTGAGGTCGGCGTAGGAGATCTCCGCCCACCGCCCGTCGACCTTGTGGCGGATCGCGGCGCCGTCGTACATGGCGCCTGCGCGCAGGATCATCGCGCCCATCGTTCGCGCTCCGGTGCCCGGAGCCGGTGCCCCGCGCGTCGGGGCCTCCTGCGTCGCCTTGCCGGAAGTCGTCACGCCGCTGGCGTTCATCTCAACCGCCTTCTCTCTCTCCACCCTCGTCCCACCGGGAACCCGAACCGCAACCCCAGACTAGGTCGCGAACGGGCCGCCGGCATCCGCAGTGGCTACGGTTCCTCGCCGCGCGCCACATCACCGCGGATCCAGACCATGCCCCCTGAACCGACGCCGCAACCCCGCGACCTCACCGACCTGCACTGCCACCTGCTCCCAGGTGTCGACGACGGTGCGCTCGACGCCGGCGACAGCGCTGCGATGGCCACTCGCGCGGTGCGCGAGGGGATCACCGCGATCTGCGCCACGCCGCACATCCGCCACGACCACGACGTGCGAATCGGCGAGATCGCAGGGCGCGTCGCCGCGCTCGGCGAGGAGCTCGAGCGGCGTGGCATCGCGCTGCGCGTGCTGCCCGGCGGCGAGGTCGCGGAGACGATCGTCGACGACCTCGGCGACGACGAACTGCGCGCGGTCAGCCTCGGGAGCGGGCACTGGATCCTGCTCGAGCCCCGGCCGGGGCCGCTGTCGGACAGCATCGAGGCCGCCGTCGAGCGTCTTGAGCGCCGCGGCTTCCGGGCGCTGATCGCCCACCCCGAGCGCCACCTGGCCGCGGACCTCTTCGACCGGCTCGCGCGGCTCACGGAGCGCGGCGCGCTGATCCAGGCGACCGCCGCCTTCTTCGAGGGCGGGCCGGTGGCCGACGGGATGCTCGCGCTCGCGAGCCGTGGCCTGGTCCACGTGCTCGGAAGCGACGCCCATTCCTCCCACGGCGGCCGTCCGGTCGCGCTCGGGGGTGCACTGCGCGCGTTGAGCGCCGTCGAGCGCGTCGCTCCGCACCTGGACTGGATCGCGCGCGAGGCGCCGCGCGCGATCGTCAGCGGCGGCGTCCCTCAGCCGCCGTTCGCCGCCGGATAGGGCTCGATCCGCACGCGCTCGGCGAGCCGCTCGACGCTCGCGCGATCACCGGTGCCGAGTCCGGCGTGCAGGAAGTTGACCGCCCCGGCCGCCGCGCCCAACACGACCGCTCGCTCGAGCGGGTCCCCGGCGGCGAGCGCCGCCGCGATCGCGCCCATCATCGTGTCGCCGCAACCCTCGCGCCGTCCGCGCTCGAAGCGCGGCGGGACGACGAGCCGCGGCCGCCCGTCGCGGTCGAGCCACAGCGCAGGCTCGCCGCCGCGTGTGACGAGCACCGATCCCGCGCCGCGCTCGCGCAGCAGCGTGGCGGCGGCCAGCAGCCGGACCGGCGCGTCGACCGGGCCGCAGACGTATTCGGCGAGCTCCCAGTCGTTGAGCTTCACGAGGTCCGGGCGCGCGCCGAGGACCGCGTCGAGCCGCGGCGAGGAGAGGTCGACGATCAGCGGGCACCCGTCCGCGCGCACGTCGCTCGCGACGGCACCGTAGACCTCGACCGCCAGCGCGTCGCCCGGCAGCGCGTTGCACATCGCCAGCAGCCGGCATTCGAGCGCCGCCGCGACGGTCGTCGTGACGAGCGCGTCGATCTCGTGCCGCGACGGGGGCGGCGCCGGCGCATAGGCGAGCACCTGTCGCTCGCCGTCGCGGCGATCGACGACGTAGCTGCCGCTCGTCCCCTCGGCCGAGACCATCCGGCGCTCCCCGGGAAGACGCTCGAGCAGCCCCCCGAGCACCGCGCCCGTCTCGCCCCCGAGCAGGCCGCAGAGCACCGGCTCGGCGCCCATCTCGCCGGCCATCCGGCTGAGCCACACGCCCTGGCCGCCCGCGTGCAGGTGCACGTCGTCGCCCCCGCCGCGGGCCTCGATCGACACGGTGAGCATCGGGTTCGGTCCGAAGACGGCGAGACGCGGCATCGCGGCGGACGCTACCGCCCGCTCTGCCGACGCGGGGCCAGGTGGAAACCACGGTTGACCGGAACGTGCGGTGCAGGCATACCTGGTCACGTGATCCCGCGCCGCACCATCAGGATCGGAACGTTCGCGGGCATCCCCCTGGGCATCCATCCCCTGTGGATCGTGATCCTCGGCCTGTTCACCTGGTCGCTCGCGGTCGGCTGGTACCCGCCGCGGGTCGACGGAATCGCGACCTGGGCGGCGTGGGCGCTGGGGCTGCTGAGCGCGCTGCTGCTGTTCGCGAGCATCGTGGCCCACGAGTACGGCCACGCGATCGTCGCGCGCCGCCGCGGCATCGAGGTCGAGGAGATCGACCTCTGGCTGCTCGGCGGCGTCGCGCGCATGCGCGGCGCCGCGCGCCGGCCGCAGGACGAGCTGGCGTACGCGAGCGCCGGTCCCGCCGTCACGCTCGTCGTGGCGGCGGCGTGCGGCCTGCTGCTGCTGGCGCTCCCGGCCCACGGGCTGCCCGCGCTGCGGGCGCTCGTCGCCTACGAGGCACTCGTCAACGCGGCGCTGCTCGTCTTCAACATGCTGCCCGCCTTCCCGCTCGACGGCGGCCGCGTCATGCGGGCGCTGATCTGGCGCGCGACCGGCGATCCGCTGCGCGCCACGAGGACCGCGGCGGCCGTCGGTCGCGGCTTCGGCTTCTTCTTCATCGCGTTCGGGATGCTCGGCGCATTCTCGGGGGCGCCGGGCGGCCTGTGGCTCGCGGTGATCGGGTTCTTCCTGCTCGGGGCCGCCGGCGCCGAGGCGCTGCACGCGGAGGCCGAGGAGCTGTTCCACGACGTCCCGGCACGCGACCTGATGAGCACGCCGGCACTGTGCATCGCCGCCGACTCGAGCGTCGCGCAGGCCGTGCGGGACGTGATGGTGCTGCACCCGCACCCGGCGTTCCCCGTCGTCGACGGGGAACGCGTGATCGGCATGCTCGCCTCCGGCCGCGTCGAGCGCCTTCCGGCCGCAGAGCGCGAAGCGCTGCTCGTGCGCGAGCTCACCGACTTTGACCCGGCGCTGCTCGTCACCGCCGATGCGAACGTGGCCGGGCTGCTGGATGTCCCGTCCTTCGCACGGGTCATGCGCGCCGCGGTCGTCGACGCCGCAGGCCGTCCCCTCGGCGTGTTGTCAATCACCGACGTCCAGCGCGCGCTCGTCGCCCACCGGCGGCTTGCAGCCGCGGGGCCGCAGGTGCCCCGCCCGCGCGTGTAGCGTCGCTCGCACGAGATCTCCATGACCTCCGGTCTCATCGTCGCCATCCTGCTCGCGCTCGCCTTCGCGCTCACAAACGGCTTCCATGACGCCGCGAACTCGATCGCGACCCTCGTCGCCACACGCGGGGCGAGCCCCGGTCAGGCGATCGCGGTCTCCTCGACGTTCAACATGCTCGGCGCGGTCCTCCTGGGAACGGCGGTCGCCGACACGATCGGGAAGATCGTGCAGCTGAACCCCGACCAGACCGTCGCCGCGATCGGCGCCGGCCTCGCCGGGGCGACGACGTGGAACCTCATCACCTGGTGGCGTGGCCTGCCGTCGAGCTCCGGGCACGCCCTCGTCGGCGGGCTCGTCGGCGCAGCGCTCGCCGACGGCGGGACGGGCGCCGTCAACTGGGGAGGCTTCGACGGCATCCATCCCGTCGGCGTCATCGGCACCCTCGTCGCGCTGTTCGTCTCGCCGATCATCGGGTTCGTGGGCGGCTTCGCGCTGCTGCGCCTGCTGCGGCGCGTCAGCCGGCGCTGGACCGACCGCTGGCGCGGGCCCACCGTCGGCGCGGAGTGGGCCGCCGCAGCCGCCCTCTCCTACAGCCACGGCGCGAACGACGCGCAGAAGGCCATGGGCGTCATCGCCGCCCTGCTCCTCGCCACCGGACACCTGTCGAGCTTCAGCGTGCCGCTGTGGGTGAAGGTCGCAACCGGCGCGATGGTCACGCTCGGCACGGCGATGGGTGGATGGCGGATCATCCGTACCGTGGGCCGGCGCATCTTCACCCTGCGGCCGATGGACTCGCTGGCGAGCCAGACGTCGTCGACGGGCGTGATCCTCGGGATGTCGCTCATCGGCGGCCCCGTGAGCACCACGCAGGTCGTCGCCTCGTCGGTGGTCGGGACCGGTGGTGGGCGGCGCCGCTGGCGTCACGTGCGCTGGCTCGTCGTGCGCGACATGGGCGTCGCGTGGTTGCTCACGATCCCCGCGGCGGCCGCGCTCTCCGTGGTCTTCCTCTATCTGTGGAAAGGAGTCGCCGGCCTATGAACCTCCGCCGGGGACATCGCTGGTTCCTGCCCGAGGCCCCGGACGTGCTCGGCATGCTCGCCGAGCAGACGAGGGTCACCGTCGACGGGATGAACGCGTTCGCCGCCTGGGCGGCCGGCGACGAGGAGCGCGGACGCGACGTGCGCGACGCCGAGCACGCCGCCGACGTGTGCAAGGTCGCGCTCGCCGACGCCGTCCGCGAGGCGTTCACGACGCCGATCGATCCGGAGGACCTCTTCGACCTCTCCCGCGGCCTCGACGAGGTGCTCAACGGCGCGAAGAACACGGTGCGCGAGGCCCAGGCCCTCGGGCTGGCGCCGGACCCGGCGATGGCCGACATGGCGGCGTTCCTCGCGGAAGGCGTCGTGTGCCTGCAGCGCGCGTTCGCCGGCCTCGGAGGGGGGCGCAGGGACGCGGACGAAGGCGCCGCAGCGGCGGTCAAGGCCCAGCGCCACCTCGAGCGCGCCTACCGGACCGCGATGTCCGAACTGCTCAGCGCGGGCGCCGGCATGCCGGAGGTCGTCGGCCGCCAGGAGCTCTACCGGCGCCTGACCGACATCTCCGAGCGGATCCTCGCGGTCGCCGACCGTGTCGGCTATTCGACGGTCAAGGAGGCCTGAGCGGCACATCGATCCATCAGCTCACGACGGCGGGCCACGTGCACCGAATCGGGAGACCCTGCCCATCCCGCCTCGTGCTCGACCACGTCGTCGTGGCATGCGCGAGCGTCGAACCCGAAGCGCTGCAGGAGCGCGCGCGCCGGGCCGTTCTCGCGCAGCGTCGTCGCGGTGAGCAGCGTGAAGCCGTTCGCACGGGCGCGCAGCGCAGTGCGCCTGGCGAGCGCGGTGCCGATGCCCATGCCCTGCCAGTCGTCAGCGACCGCCACGGCCACCTCTGCGACCCCCGGCCGATCGTCGGCGTGGGCGTAGCGGCCCACGCCGACGATCGAGCCGTCGCGCTGATCCACGGCGGCGATGGCTTCGTGCCGGACGTGATCGATCGCCGTCAGGTACTCCAGCTCGCGCGCCGTCAACTCTCGCTTCGGCGCGAGGAAGCGCCCGCGCCGCGACTC
>JADGPM010000289.1 GCA_017882425.1 Solirubrobacteraceae bacterium | reverse complement strand
TCGATCTCCCTCGACGGCTTCGTCGCCGGGCCCGACCAGAGCGTCGATGACCCCATCGGGGTCGGCGGCATGCGCCTGCACGAGTGGGTCTTCGCGACCGACAGCTGGCGTGCCCAGCACGGCCTGAAGGGCCGCGAGCGCAACGTCGATGCCGAGGTCATCGAGGGTCTGACGGCGAGCGTCAGCGCCTACGTGATGGGCCGCAACATGTTCGGCGGTGGCAGCGGCGGCCCGTGGGACGCGTCGGGGCGCGGCTGGTGGGGCGCGGACCCGCCGTTCCATACCCCGGTCTTCGTGCTCACCCACCATCCTCGCGAGCCGCTCGCGATGGACGGCGGCACGACGTTCACGTTCGTCACCGACGGGCTGGACGCCGCGCTCGATCAGGCGCGGGCGACCGCGGGCGAGGAGGACGTCGCGATCGCCGGCGGGGCGAGCACGGTGCGCCAGGCGCTCGCCGCGGGCGCGCTCGACGAGCTCCACCTGCACATCGTGCCGATCCTCCTGGGGCGCGGCGAGCGGATCTTCGACGACGTCGGCGATCCGGTGCTCGAGCCGGTCGAGGTCGTCGCCTCGCCGGCGGTGACCCACGTCAGGTGCCGCATCGTGCGCTAGCTAGTCCACACGGTGGCCGAGCTCGCGCGCGACGTCCAGCGTCATCCGCACGTCGTCGGCCGTGGTGCGGAAGTTCACGAAGCAGACGCGCAGGCACACGCGCTCGTCGATCGTCGCCGGCGCGACGTGGACGCGCCCGTCGGCCTGCATCGCGTGCGCGAGGCGCAGGTTGTGCGCGTCGAGGTCGGCGACGCCCGCCGGGCGGTGGCGGAAGCAGAGCGTCGAGAGCATCGGGCGGTGCAGGGCCTCGAAGGCCGGGTCCTCGCCGATCAGGGCCTCGAGCAGCAGGACGTTGTCGATGCCGCGCTGGATCCACGAGCGCAGCGCGCCGGCGCCGTGGACGCGGAAGACGAGCCACAGCTTCAGCGAGCGCACGGGCCGCGAGTACTCCAGCGTGCGGTCGACCGGGTTGACCATGCCCTCGCGATGCAGGAGGTAGCTCTCCTCGTGGCCGAACGCCGCCTCCAGCACGGTCTCGTCCTGTACGAGCAGCACGCTGCAGCTCTTCGGCACGCCGAGCCACTTGTGCGCGTCGAGCGTCGCGGAGTCGACGCGGTCGATCCCGGCGAACAGCGGCGCGCCCGTGGTGGTCGCCGCCGCCGGCAGGCCGTAGGCGCCGTCGACGTGCAGCCACACGCCGCGCGCCTCGCAGACCGTCGCCAGGTCGGCGATCGGGTCGACCGCGCCGGTCAGCGTCGTGCCGCCGGTGGCGACCACGGCGACGGGCGTGATCCCCGCGGCGAGGTCGTCCTCGAGCGCGCGCTCCAGCGCCTCCGGCACCATCCGGCGCTGCGCGTCGATCGGCAGTCGCCGCACGCTCCCCGTTCCCAGGCCGGCGACGTCCGCCGCGCGCACGATCGAGTGGTGCGCCTCGCTCGAGCAGTAGATCGCGCCGCCCTGGCCGAGCACACCGGCGACCCGGGCGCCCGGCATCGACCGCTCGCGGGCCGCGAGGATCGCGGTGAGGTTCGAGATCTGCCCGCCGCTCGTGAAGCCGCCACGCGCGTGCGGATGGCCGACGAACTCCGCCGTCCAGCGCGACGCCTGGTCCTCCAGGATCGCCGCGCCCGCCGCATGGCCGGCGAGGTTGACGTCATAGGTCGCGGCCAGCGCGTCGCCGACGGTCCCTGCGGCGAGCCCGCTCGAGCCGACGTAGGAGAGGTAGCGGGGCCGCGCCGGCGAGACGCTCGCATCGAGCACGTGCGCGGCGTCGTCGATCGCCTCGGCGGGGTCGCCGGGCTCCTCGGGGAGGGGTTCGGCGAGCCGCTGGGCGAGCTCGGGAGCGAGCTGCGTCTCCTGCGGCCGCGCCCGCTCGAACGACTCCCACGCCCGCGTGATCGCCTCGGACGCCAGGCCGAGCAGCAGCTCACGTTCGGGCGCCGTGTCGGGCGGAGGGCGGATGCCGCTACCCGTCGTCCCCGCGGGCCTCCGCGCTGCGGCTGAGCTGGGCCATGACGTCGGGGTCGCGCAGGGTGGTGACGTCGCCGAGCTCACGGCCCTCGGCCACGTCCTGCAGCAGGCGTCGCATGATCTTGCCCGAGCGCGTCTTGGGCAGCTCGCTGGCCCAGATGATCCGCCTGGGGCGGGCGAGCTTGCCGATGCGCCGGGCGACGTGCTCGCGCAGCTCGACCTCGAGCTCCTGGTCGCCCTCCAGGTCGCCGCGCAGCGTGACGTACGCGCAGATCGACTGGCCGGTGTCCTCGTCGGACTGGCCGATCACCGCGGCCTCGGCGACCTTGGGGTGGCTGACGATCGCCGACTCGACCTCGGCGGTCGACATCCGGTGCCCGCTGACGTTGATGACGTCGTCGACGCGTCCGATGACCCAGAAGTAGCCGTCATGGTCCTGGCGCGAGGCGTCGCCGACGAAGTACGTCGGTGCGCCGAAGCGCTCCCAGTAGCCCGACAGGTAGCGGTCGCGCTCCTTGTAGAGCGTGCGCAGCATCCCCGGCCAGGGGTGGCGCAGCGTCAGCAGGCCCTGGACGTCGCGCTGGACCTCACGCCCGTCGTTGTCGACGACCTCCGCGGCGATCCCGGGCAGCGGGGTCCCGGCCGAGCCGGGCTTGGCAGCCTGCGCGCCGGGCAGCGTCGTGATCATGATCTGCCCGGTCTCGGTCTGCCACCAGGTGTCGACGACAGGGCAGCGCCCGCCGCCGACGACCCTCCAGTACCAGGCCCAGGCCTTGGGGTTGATCGGCTCGCCGACCGTCCCCAGCAGGCGCAGCGAGGAGAGGTCGTGACGCTGGGGATGCTCGGCGCCCCATTTCATGCAGGTGCGGATCGCCGTCGGCGCGGTGTAGAAGATCGTCACGCCGTACTCCTGGCACAGGCGCCACCAGACATCCTTCTCGGGGTAGTCCGGCGCGCCCTCGAACATCACCGACGTCGCGCCGTTCGCGAGCGGCCCGTAGACGATGTAGCTGTGCCCGGTGATCCAGCCGACGTCCGCCGTGCACCAGAACACGTCGCTCTCCGGCCGCACGTCGAACACGTTGCGGAAGGTCCACGCCGCGCCCGTCAGGTAGCCGCCGGTGGTGTGCTGGATCCCCTTCGGCTTGGCCGTCGAACCACTCGAGTACAGGATGAACAGCGGGTGCTCGGCGTCCAGCGGCTCGGCGGGGCAGTCCGGGTCGGCCGCCTGGAGCGCATCGTGCCACCACAGGTCGCGGCCCTCGCGCATCTCGCACGCCTCGCCGGTGTGCCGCACGACGAGGATCGTCTCCAGGTGCGAGAGGTCGCCCATCGTCGCGTCGACCGTCGACTTCACGGCCGCCGTCTTCCCCTTGCGCCGCGCGCCGTCGACGGTGATCAGCGCGCTCGCGTTGCTGAACTCCATCCGCTCGGCGACCGACTCCGCGCTGAAGCCGCCGAAGACGACGTTGTGCGGCGCGCCGATCCGCGTGCACGCGAGCATCGCGACGATCACCTCGGGGATCATCGGCAGGTAGATCCCGACGACGTCGCCGGCGCCGATCCCGCGCGCCTTCAGCGCGTTGGCGCAGCGCTGCACGTCGGCGAGCAGTTGGGCGTACGTGATCGCGCGCTTCTCGCCCTCCTCGCCGTGCCAGTGGAAGGCGACCCGCTCGCCCAGCCCCGCCGCGACGTGGCGGTCCAGGCAGTTGTGGCTGACGTTCAGCTTGCCGCCGCTGAACCAGCGGTAGAACGGCGGCTCGCTGTCGTCCAGCGCCGTCGTCCACGGCTCGAACCAGTCGAGCTCCTTCGCCTGGCGCTCCCACCAGCCGACCGGGTCGCGCTCGGCGGCCTCGTGCTCGGAGAGATCGGTGATGCGCGCCCTGGCGCGGAAGCCCTCCGGCGGCTCGAACCACTCCTGCTCGAGCAGCGCCGCGAGTTCCTGTTCCAGCTGCTGATCATCGGCCATCGCCGGATCCTACGGCGCGGACGCCGCCGCGTCACAGCCAGCCGAGGCCGACGCCGAAGACGAGCGCCAGCACCACGTCGATCGCGGCGAGGCCGCCGAGGCGCCGCCAGCGCGCGCCCTGATCCGGTGCGTCGTAGACCCATGCGGCGAAGAGGAAGAACCACAGGTAGCCGAAGACGATGATCAGCGGGACGAACGGCGTGTTCCACCACCAGTACTCCCAGTGGAACGTCCCGGTCGCGTGGAGGAACAGCTCGACCGCCACGCTCGTGACCGACAGGCCGAGCGCGACCGCGAGGCGGTTGGGCATGCCGAGGATGCGCACGGCCCGGTCCTTCGGCAGGAGCTTGACGTAGACGATCCCCGCCAGCGCGAACATGAACATGATCTCGACGTTGAGCCCGACGAGGAACTGGTAGGCGCTGGGCCCCGTCGTCGCCCACAGCGGGGCGCGGTCCGAGGCCTTGAGGATCAGCGCGTTGATGATCTCGTTGAACCAGTCGGCCAGCCAGACGGCGAGGCCGGCGGCGAAGACGTCCCAGCGCCCGCGCTCGACCTCGGTCGCGTAGGCGTAGAGGACGAACGCCAGCAGCGTGACCGCGTACCACTTGAACTGCGAGGGGTCGCGGATGTGGCGCTGTGCCTCGAGCACGAAGTCCGGGTGCGCGGCGAACGGCATGGCCGGGGTCCTACTTCTTCTTGCGCTTCTTGCGCCGCTGCCCGGAGCTCTGCGGCGGCGGGGTCGGGGCGGGGGTCTCCAGCACGGCCTGGCCGCCCGCGGCGGCTGCCTGCTGCTGGCGCACCCGCGAGGTGCTCGGCCACGGCTCGGCCCTGCCCGTGCGCCAGGCCGCCGGGGCGCCGCGCGGCCATCTCCCGGCGAAGAGGAAGCCGATCGCCAGGAGCCAGAACGAGCGGATGATGCCCTGCTGGTCGAGCGGCAGCACGAAGGTCGCACCGACGATCATCCCCAGGACGCCCATGAAGCGGGTCAGCAGGCCGACGCGCATCGCGTTCAGCGCGATCATGATGAACGCGAAGCCGAGGCTGAACGAGCCGAGTAGCTGGAGGACCGTGCCGACCGCGATCGGCCCGCTGCCCAGCGCGTCGACGGCGTCGGCGTTGGTGCCGGTCGCCGAGAAGTTTCCGGCGGCGACCACGCGGCCGACGCCGACGACGGCCGAGCCGACGCCGTAGGCGACCGCACCGATCGCGGCGAAGACCAGCGGCGAGCGGCCGAAGCGCAGCGCGCGCGCCTTGACGGCCTGGAAGAGGTAGGCGAGCACGCCGAAGACGAGCAGGGCCGAGAGCGCCGTGAGGAGCGGCCCGATCGTCAGCGCTGCGGGGTGATCGGAGATCCAGTGCAGCTGGTAGGCGGCACGGCCGGCGGGGATCGTCTGCCCGGCGGCGAGATCGCCGAGCGCGTCCGTGATCGTGACGACCTTGTCCGGATAGGCGGGCAGCGCCGAGTAGGCGAGGCTCGTGACGATGCCCCCGCCGAGCGCGAGCGCGGCCGCGGCCCACGCGGCGATCGACGCCTTCGTGCGATGCGCGGCCTCCCAGGCGAGTGCCTCGTCGGGAGTCGTGGGCGTGCTGGCGTCTGGTGTGGACATCCGGTTCCGGGTTCTGGGGGGCGGGCGTTCAGGCGGGCGGTGCCGGGGCGCTCCCGGCACCCACCGCGCGCTGCGGTGGGAGGGCGATCGGCCGCACGGGCTCCGGCAGCGGCGCCTGCCGGTCGACCACGCGGGACAGCCGGTCGCCGGCGGCGAGGACGAGGTCGAGCGCCGGGCCGGCCACGCGCAGCACCGACTCGATGCGCGCGCGCCAGGCGAGCTGCGTTGCGGTCGGGGGCGCCACGCCAGCGATTCTACGGCGGCGCGGCGCCGGCGCGCGGAGCGAGTAACGTTCGCGGCGCATGGTGATCCGCGACGTCATGACCGAATCCGTCGTCACCGCGCCGCCGCAGACCTCGGTTCGCGCGGTCGCCGAGATCATGCGCGAGCGCAACGTCGGAGCGGTGCTCCTGACCGGCCCCGACGGCGGGCTCGTCGGCTTCATCACGGATCGCGACGTCGCCGTCAGCGTCGTCGCCGAGGGCCACGACGGCTCGGTCGCCGCGTCCGGGCACGCTTCGGCGCCCGTGATCACCGGCACGCCCGAGATGCCGCTCGAGGAGGCCGCCGAGACGATGGCCCGCTTCGGGATCCGGCGCCTGCCGGTCCTCGAGGGCGACCGGCTCGCCGGCATCGTCACCCTCGACGACATCGCCGTGCGCACGAGCGACCGCGAGCTGCGCGGCTCGCTCACCAAGACGATCACCCGCAGCGCCCTCCCCGGGTTCTACTTCCACCAGCGCGGGGGCTGACCCGCCGGGCCGGGGCGGCGGTCCCGTGCAACCGCATCGGCCCCGCCGACGCCATCGCAAGGGATCCGCGCGCAGGCCGGCGCGCGTCAGGCCAGCGCCGCGACAGCGCCCACCACGTCCCCATCCACCACGCGCAGCACGTCCGGCACGAGCCCCGCCAGCGCCTCCGCCGCCGCGACGACATGCGGCTCGGTCGCGGGCCCCGTGACGATCGCGACGGGCGCGGCGATCGCGCGCAGCTCGCGGCGCGTCACCGGGAGCGTCGCGAGGCCGGCGTAGTCGGCGAAGAACGCACGGTGATGCTCGAGCGCACGCTCGCGCTCCGCACCGGCACGTGCGCCACCCGGCTGCGCGTCGAGCCACGCCGCGACGCCGGCGCGCGGTCCGTCGGCGAAGACCGCCTCCTGGATGCGCCCGCGCTCGTCGGAGAGCGCGCGCGTGGCCTCCGGCACGAACGCGAACAGCGGCGGGTCCACCAGCACGGCGCTGCGCAGGAGGCCCGGGTGGCGCAGCAGCAGATCGAGCGCGATCAGCGCGCCGAACCCCAACCCGACGGCGACGGCGCCCGCGGCGTCGAGCCCTGCCAGCAGCGCGGCCGCGTCCTCGGCCTGCTCGGCGACCGTCGTGCCGTCGTAGGGCTCCGGCGCCCCGGAGGGCGCGTAGCCGCGGCGCGAGTACGCGATGACGCGCGCGCCACCCGCGACGGCGAGCCGTTCGGCCAGCGGCAGCAGCCCGTCATGGTCCTGCGCGAGCCCCGGGATCAGCAGCAGCGGCGCACCCTGCCCGCGCTCCTCATAGCTGAGCTCCACGCCCATCCCGGTGACGCTCGGCGACATGGCTACGATTCAAGCATGGAAGGCATGGGTGGTTTCGGAGACCTGTTCGGTGATCCCGACGAGCTGCAGCGCCGCATGGCGGAGTTCGCCGAGCAGCTGCAGGGGCAACAGTCGCTCGCGTGGGCCGACAACGCGATCAAGCTCGCCGTCGACCTGACGGTCGCCTCGATCAACCGCGTGAACGTCCAGGGGACGAGCGCGGAGCAGGCCGAGCAGATCCGCTCGACGATGGCGACGATCTTCCCCGAGGCCGTGGCGCTCGTCCGCGAAGCGCGCCAGGGCCTGCTGTAGTCGGCGCTACACGGGCGGGTCGGTGACCGCCGCGGCCTTCTCCTGCCGGCGGTGCTCGCGCCCGGCCGTCCGCACGTCCTTGAACGAGCGGAAGCCGAACACGAAGAACAGCGCCGCGAAGCCGACGGCGAGCGACACCGACGCGATCGCGATCTGCTGGCCGACCGAGTAGGCCGCCACGGTCGAGGACGACGCCTGCGTGGCGAAGACCGTGACGAGCAGCGCCTGCTGGACCCCGGCGCCCCCTGGCGTGAACGGCACCACGGCCGCCACGGCGTTGACGCCCAGCACCAGGAGGACGTTGCGCACGGAGCCTCCGACCCCGAACGCCTCGAGCAGGCACCAGAACGCGGAGAAGCGCAGCAGCCAGCCGCCGAACTGCACGAGCCACACGGTCCTGATGTAGAGGCGCCGGTCGCGCAGCACGGTGAATCCCTGGCGCACGTCGTGCCAGAACGCGACGACGCGACGCGAGAGCACCGCGAACAGGACGAGCAGCGCGATCGCGAGCGTCGTGATGCAGAACAGCAGGAACTGCGGGTTGCGCGCGAAGAACGACAGGTCGAAGGCGTTGAGCTGCGAGAAGTCCGGCGGCTTGGGGAAGACGCCCTGCGTGAACGCGAAGAGCAGGACGGGAATCCCGATCGTCACGTCGAAGACGCCCTCGACCATGAACGTCGCCGCGACCGCGGGGTAGGTCGAGTCGGGCACCGAGGTCTTGATCAGAAAGAGCTTGATCACGTCGCCGCCGCGCGCGGGGACGACGTTGTTGAAGCCGTAGGCGGCGATGAACGCGCCCCAGACGCGGCGGAAGGGGATCGGCTCGTCGGGGTAGGCGGCGCGCAGCGCGTTGTAGAGCGCCCGTGCACGCATCGAGAGGTAGGCGATGAACAGCGCCATCCCGAGCGCCAGGAACACGAAGTCCACTCGCGCGAGGCTGTCGAAGAAGCTCTGAACGGCGTCGAAGAAGGAGTCTGCGCCGTCGAGGATGGAGGCCAGCGCCACGTGGCAAGGGTACGCGGGATATCGTCCTGCGCCGCCATGGGGATCGTCATCGGAACGCCGAACACCGCAGGGGCCGTCCGCCTCGTCCTGCTCGGCTCGGGGGAGCTGGGCCGTGAGGTCGCGCTCGAGGCCAAGCGCCTGGGCTGCGAGGTCCTCGCGGTCGACCGCTACGCGGGCGCTCCCGCGATGCAGGTCGCCGACCGCGACGCCGTGATCGACATGACCGATCCGCAGGCGCTGCGGGCGCTGCTCGAGGCCGAGCGCGCCCGGCCATGCGCGCACCTGCTGGTCGTCCCCGAGATCGAGGCGATCGCGACGACCGAGCTCGAGCGCCTCGAGGCCGAGGGCATGCGCGTGATCCCGACCGCGCGCGCCGCGCGGCTCACGATGGACCGCGAGGGCATCCGGCGCCTGGCCGCCGAGGAGCTCGGCGTCGCGACCTCGCCCTACCGCTTCTGCGACTCGCTCCAGGAGACGCAGGCCGCCGTCGCCGCGCTGGGCGTGCCGTGCGTCGTCAAGCCGGTGATGTCCTCCAGCGGCAAGGGCCAGTCGCTGGTGGAGGCGCAGGACGGCGCGCAGGCGGCCTGGGACTACGCGCAGGCCGGCGGGCGCACCGGAGCCGGGCGCGTGATCGTCGAGGGCTTCGTCGCCTTCGACTACGAGATCACGCTGCTGACCGTCCGCCATGCGGGCGGGACGTCGTTCTGCGCGCCGATCGGGCACGTCCAGGTCGACGGCGACTACCGCGAGAGCTGGCAGCCCCAGCCGATGAGCGAGGCTGCGCGCGCCGCGGCCGTCGCGCTGGCGACGACGATCACGGACGCCCTCGGCGGAACCGGCATCTTCGGCGTCGAGCTGTTCGTGCGCGGCGACGAGGTCCTCTTCAGCGAGGTCTCGCCGCGTCCGCACGACACCGGCATGGTGACGATGGCCACGCAGACGCTGTCCGAGTTCGCCCTGCACGCCCGCGCGATCCTCGGCCTGCCGGTGCCGGCGGGCGAGATCCCGCTGAACACCCCCGGCGCGAGCGCAGTGGTCCTCGCCGCGGAGACCGGCGACGCGCCGCGCTACGAGGGCCTCGAGGCGGCGCTCGGCGTCGGCCCCGACGCGCAGGTGCGGATCTTCGGCAAGCCCGACGCGCGGCCGGGACGGCGCATGGGCGTCGCGCTCGCGACGGGGTCCGGTCCGGACCAGGCGCGGGAGCGCGCCAGGCGCATCGCCGGCGCGGTGCGCGTCGTCACGGGCTGACCGCGCGCGGGTACCGTGACGCAGATGCCCCGCGGCCCGCAGGAGGAGCGCCCGACCGCGCCGCCCGACGTGCATCAGCCGCTGTCCGCGCAGGAGGCGCTCGCGCTCGAGGCGCTGGCCCAGGAGCAGCGCTTCGAGGAGGACCAGGCGCGGGCGTCGTCGCGCACGCGGCGCCAGATCATCCGCTGGGTCCTGACGCTGACCGTCGTCCTGATCACGCTCTATGTGCTCGGCCCCGGCCTCGTGGAGCTGTTCTCCTCAGCGCCGCGCCTGCGCGAGATCACCTGGTGGTGGTTCCCGATCATGTTCGTCCTGGAGGCCGGCAGCTTCGCCGCCCTGTGGGCCGTGCAGTGGATCTCGATCCGCCGCACGCGCTGGCGCCCGGTGATCGCCTCGCAGCTCGCGGGCAACGCCTTCGGCCGTGTCGTCCCGGGCGGTGGCGCCGCCGCGAGCGCCCTGCAGTACCGGATGCTCGTCGACGACGGCACACCCCCCGGCGCTGCGGCGACCGGCCTGACCGCGGCGAACCTGCTGACGCTCGGCGTGCTGCTCGGGCTGCCCCTGCTCTCCGTCCCCGCGATCCTCCAGGGCAGCGTCCCGCACAGCCTGCGCACGATCATCGTGTGGGCGCTCATGATCCTCGTCGCGCTCGCCGCCGGGGCGATCGTCCTGATCGTGACCGATCGCCCGCTGCGCTGGCTCGGGGCTCGTGCGCAGCGCCTGCGCAACCGGCTGCGACCGCGCCGGCCGCCGCTCGTCGACCTCCCGGCGCGGCTCGTGCGCGAGCGCGACCTCATCGTCGAGGTCGTCGGCGAGCGCTGGAAGCGTGCGCTCGGCGCATCGGTCGGCAAGTGGCTGCTCGACTTCGGCGTGCTGATGGCGGCGCTCGCCGCGCTCGGCGAGCACCCCGCGCTGTCGCTCGCGCTGCTCGCCTACTTCGCGGCCCAGCTGCTCGGGCAGATCCCGCTGACGCCGGGCGGCCTGGGCTTCGTCGAGGCGGGCCTCGCCGGCACGCTCGCGCTGATCGGAGTCACCGGCGGGGACGCGGTGCTCGCGACACTCGCCTACCGCCTCTTCTCCTACTGGCTTCCGGTGCCGTTCGGGGGCGTCGCCTGGCTCCTGTTCCGCCGCGGACACCCCGACGAGCCGCCGCTCACGACGGGTTGAGCCCCAGCGCGCGCCACAGGGCCGGATCCGTCAGCGAGGCGTGGACCGCATCGACGTGGCCGTCGAGCTCGACGCCGGGGACCGACGGCACGCCGAGGACGCGCATCCCGGCGGCACGAGCGCTCGTCGCGCCGGTCGGCGAGTCCTCGAGCGCGATGCATGCCGGCGGGGCCGCGCCGAGCTTCGCGGCGACCGCGAGATAGGGATCGGGCGCCGGCTTGCCGCTCGGGACCTCGTCGCCCGCGACCGTCACCCCGAACGCGCCGGTGAGGCCGCTGCCGGCGAGTGCGATGTCGACGAAGCGCCGTGGGGAGTTCGAGCACAGCGCGACGGGCGTGCCCGCGTCGGCCAGCGCGGCCAGGAGATCGACCGCGCCGGGCATCGGCTCGCAACCCCGCTCGAGCTCGACCGCGAGCAGCTCGTGCAGCTCGCCCATGAGTCCCGGCCCGGAGCCGGCGGGCAACTCGAGCATCCGCTCGAGCTTCGCGGCGGCGACGGCGCCCGCGCTGCCGACGAGGTCGAGCTTGTGGTCGTGGGTGAACGTGCTCCCGTGCCGCTCGAAGAGCAGCACCTCGGCCCGGGTCCAGACCACCTCGGTGTCGAGCGTCAGCCCGTCGTTGTCGAAGATCACGGCAGCGGGGGCGGGGGTCACGTCCCCATGATGGCGTGCTGCGCCTTCAGCGGGCCACGAGGACCGCGAAGCGGTGGTCGCGCATCGGGCAGTCGGCCTCGCGGAAGCCGGCCTCGCGCAGCCAGCCCAGCTGCGACTCGACGTCGGCGCACCGATCGAGGCTCATGCGCGCCTCGGCTGCGGCCCATTCGGACGGCGTCGTCCCGAGCGCGAGGCTCGCAGCGCGGTGCCAGGCGCGGTAGCTCGCGTCGAGCTCGGGCGTGGGCCCGGCGACCTGCTCGGCATTGACGAAGACGCCGCCGGCGGCGAGCACCGCACGGACGCGGCGGAACAGGCCGCGCTTGTCGTCGTCGTCGAGGTGATGGATCGCGAGTGCTGAGACGACGGCATCGAACGGCCCGTCCGGCAGCGTGTCACGCAGGTCGCCGACGCGAAGGACGGCAGTGGCATCGAGCGTCTCGCGCGCGCGGTCGAGCATCGCCGGCGCGGCGTCGAGCAGGACGAGCGCCACACCCGGATGGGCCGCCGCCACGCGTGCGCTGAGGATGCCCGTCCCGGCCCCGAGATCCAGCACGCGGCGGATCGGGCGCTCGGCGAGCTCGAGGGCGTCGACGGCGACACCGTAGAACCGCTCGAAGGGCGGGATCAGACGTCGGCGCAGCGCGTCGTACTCCGCCGCATGGGCATCGAAGGTGCTCGCGATGGCATTTGTCATAACGTACGTATGTACGTTATCACAGTGTCACCCGTGATACGCGGCCTCGGCCCGGCGCAAGGCAGCGTGTGATACCCGCGGGCGGCGTAGTCTGTCGGTCGTGGTCGATCGGGATCGTTCGCCGTGGTGCTCGCGCCGCGGCCGCGTGCCCGGAAGCGCCGCGCGGCGCGTGGCGGCCGCCGCGGCGGCCGCGCTCCT
>JADGPM010000056.1 GCA_017882425.1 Solirubrobacteraceae bacterium | reverse complement strand
TCACGCGAGCACCGGCGCCCAGGCGCTCGGCGCCGCGCTCGCGCAGCAGCGCCCGGATCGCCGCCTCGCCCTGCATCGCATCGCCCTCGCCGAAGTGCACGTAGCGGACCTCGCCGTGCGCGTCGATCAGGTACTCGGCGGGCCAGTACTGGTTGCCCCAGGCGTTCCAGGTCGCCATGTCGTTGTCCTGGACGACGGGGTAGTGCAGGCCGTTCTGGTGGATCGCCTGCTCCACGTTCCCGGCATCGTGCTCGAAGCCGAACTCGGGGGTGTGCACGCCGACGATCGTCAGGCCGTCCCTGCGGTACGCGCGGTCCCAGGCCGTCAGGTGGGGCAGCGTGCGGATGCAGTTGATGCAGGTGTAGGTCCAGAAGTCGATCAGCACGACGCGCCCGCGCAGGCCGGCGAGCGTCAGCGGCCGCCCGCCCGGCGTGTTGAACCAGCGCTGCGTGCCGGTGAAGTCGGGAGCCGCGCCGAGCCTGGCGAGCTTCGGCACGGCCGCGTCGATCGCCGATCCCGCCGGCGCGGCGGCGGTCGCGTCGGCCTGCGCGGTCTCGAAGCGCGAGGGTGCGCGCAGCGTGGCGAGCTGCCGCTTCGCGGCGGCGGACTGTTCGATGCCGCGGGTCGGATCGACGACGGCCGCGGGCAGGTGGTTCGCGATCGTCGTCTGGAAGCGCACGTCCAGGTTGGCCGCCATCGCGACCGCTGTGAGGATCATCACGCCGCCGAGTGCCTGGCGGATCTGCGGGCCGCGCCCGGCGCGGCGCACCCGCTCGACGACCGCGCGCCCGCCGAGCGCGAGCAGCAGCAGGACGGCGGCCGAGCCGAGCGCGTAGGCGAGACCGACGGCGATCGAGCGCCCCGAGGCGGCGCCCACCGAGATCACCGCGGCGAGGATCGGGCCCGCGCACGGCGCATACAGGAAGCCGAGCGCGCCGCCGACGAGCACGCCGGACCAGAACCCGTCGCCGCCGGTGCGCGGACCGAAGCGGGCGAGGCGCGAGAGCGGGGCCTCGATGCGGTCACCGACCGACGGGAACGCGACGACGACCCCGAACAGCCCGAGCGCCACGATCGCCAGCGTGCGCGTGAAACCGGACCCCAGGCCGACGCCGTCGACGACGCTCGACAGCCCGATGATCGTCACCGCGAACGTGACGGTCAGTCCGAGCACGATCCCGACCGGGCGCCGGCGCCCCCCGGTCGCCCCGGCGCTCAGCAGCGCCGGCAGGACGGGCAGCACGCACGGCGAGAGCGCCGTGCCCATCCCGGCCACGAACGCGAAGACGACGAGGACCACCCCGACATCATCGCCGTCACATGTTGACGGTGTATGAACTCGGCGCGCCGGCGGGCGCGGGCCGTTACCCGCCGATGGCGGACATCGAGCGCGCGGGCTGGATGAACCCCGGCTCGTTGACGTGGTGCTTGAGCTCCTTGCGCCAGACGGCGTCGCGGATGATCCGCTCGAGCTCGTCGTCGCTCGCGCCGGCGCGCAGCGGCGCGCGCAGGTCCGTCTCGCCGAGTGAGAACAGGCACGTGCGCAGCCGCCCCTCGGCGGTCAGGCGGATGCGGTTGCAGTCCGCGCAGAACGGCTCGCTGACAGGGTTGATGAAGCCGATCCGCCCGTTGCCGTCGGCGAAGCGGTAGACGCGGGCGGTCGCGCTCGGCTCGCGCGGCTCGGGCTCGAGCGCGAAGTGCTCCTCGATCGCGGCGCGGATCTCGGCGCCGGTCAGGACCTTGCCGGGCTCCCAGGCGCGGTCGGCGTCCAGCGGCATGAACTCGATGAACCGGACCTCGTAGGGGTGCTCGCGCGCAAACCGCGCGAACGGGAGCACCTCCTGCTCGGTGAACCCGCGGATGCCGACGGCGTTGATCTTGATCGGGTGCGCCGCCGGGAAGCGCGCCAGCGCCTCGAGCCCTGCGAGGACGCGTGGGAGCGCATCACGGCGCGTGAGCTCGTAGAAGCGGTCCTGCTGGAGGGAGTCGATCGAGACGTTGAAGCGGTCGACGCCGGCGGCGACGAGCGCCTCGGCGTCGCGCTCGAGCAGGAACCCGTTCGTGGTGACCGACAGGTCCTCGACGCCCGGCAGCGCGGCGAGCATCGCGGCGAGCTGCGGGAAGTCGCGGCGCACGAGCGGCTCGCCGCCCGTCAGGCGCACATCCCCGACGCCCATCTGGGTGAGCAGCGCGACGAGGCGCGTGATCTCCTCGAACGTCAGGACGTCGTCGCGATCGAGCCACGGCAGGCCCTCGGCGGGCATGCAGTACTGGCAGCGGAAGTTGCAGCGGTCGGTGACGGAGATGCGGACGTCGCCGATCGTTCGGCCGTGCCCGTCCTGGAGCGGCTCGCGTGACATCTGGACGAAGGGTACGGCAGTGCGCGAGCGTGCCCGGCCTCGCCGGGCGGTTGCTGATCTGCTCGCGCCGATCAGCGCCTCAGGAGGACGTCAGATCGTGGACCGCCTCACCGAAGACCTCGGTGTGCCGGTCCACGTCGCCCTCACTCGTCGAGGGCGCCATCAGCGCCATGTTGTGGAACGGCGTGATCAGCACCCCGCGGTTCTGGGCGTGCAGATGCAGGTAGCGCTCGAGCGCGTCGTCGTTCGCGTGAAAGGCCGTCGTTCCGTCGCGCGCGGGCTCGGGCAGGAACTGGTACTCCGCTCGGCAGCCCAGCTGCGTGATGTTCCAGGGCAGGTGGTGCTCGTCGATGACCCCCTGCACGCCCGCCGCGAACCGCGTCGCCAGGGGGATCGTGTGGGCGAACGCGTCCGCGTGCAGCGTGTGCTCGAGCGTGGCGCGCATCGCCGCGCTGGACAGCGGGTTGCCGGCGAGCGTCCCGCCGATGCCGCCGGTGTCCTCGTAGTCGGCGTCGGCCTCGTCGAACATCCGCTCCAGGACCGCGGGGGAGAGGCCCAGCGCACCCGAGGGCACGCCGCCGCCGATCGCCTTGCCGATCACCAGCACGTCGGGGTCCAGCCGCCATGCCTGCGTGCAGCCGCCCGGGCCCGCGGAGAACGTGTGCGTCTCGTCGATGATCAACAGCGTCCCGGCAGCGCGCGTGAGCTCCCGCAGCGCGTCGAGATAGCCCGCGTCGGGGAGGATGATCCCCATGTTCGTCATCGCCGGCTCAGCCAGGACGACGGCGATCTCGCCGGTCGCGAGCGCCGCCTCGAGCGCCGGCACGTCGTTGAACTCGATCGCGACGGTGGTCTCGCCGACATCGACGGGCGCGCCGACGTTGCCCGCCCGTGCCGTGGTGCGGCCACCCTGGCCGACGGCGAACGCCTCGTCGACCGAGCCGTGGTAGCAGTAGCTGTAGACGAGGACCTTCGGGCGCCCGGTGATCTGCCGGCACAGGCGCAGCGCGGCGCGGTTGGCGTCGGTGGCGGTGAGCGTGTAGAGCCAGCGCGCCATCCCGAAGCGCCGCGAGAGCTCCTCGGCGACCCAGATGGCGTCCTCGGTCGGCAGCATCGTCGTGATGCCCCGGGCGGACTGCCGCGCGACTGCGGCGGCCGTCGGGCCAGGGGAGTGACCGGCCATCGCGCCGGTGTCGCCGAGCGCCAGGTCGATGTACTCGTGCCCGTCCACGTCGGTGATGCGCGCGCCGGTCGCGGTCTCGGCGAAGACGGGGAAGCCGCCCGCCCAGCGCATCATCCACGGCATCGGAACGCCACCGACGAGCGAGCCGCGGGCACGCTCGAACAGCTCGCGCGAGCGCGGGTTCTCATCCTGGAAGCGCTCGAGCTCGCGCTCGAGCAGCGCCCCGAGGCGGGTGCCGTCGATCGCGGTGCTCATGCCGTCACCGGGGCGCCCGCGCGCAGCGTGGCCTCGACGTCGGTGCGGGCGATCGGGCCGATGCACGGCGATGTCGCGCCGGCATCGACGTAGCGCTGCACCCCCGCGCGCACCGCCTGCTCGTCGCCGACCGCCGTCAGCGTCTCCAGGAAGCCGTCGGAGATGGCGCCCGCCATCGCCGCACCGTCACCGCTCGCAGCGGCGGCGTCGAACGCGGCGATGTCCGCCTCGAAGCCGGAGCGCTCGATCATCGCGCGGTAGAACGGCAGGCCGAAGTAGGGGATCAGGTCGCGGCGCTGGGTCGCGTAGGCCGCATCGACGTCGTCGGTGCGGGCGCTCGGCACCGCGGCGACGATGTCGAACCCCTCCAGCGGCCGGCCGGCCTTCTGGCGCCCCTCGCGCACCGCCGGCACGACGACGTCGCGGATGTAGCCCGGGTTGCAGAGCCAGAGGATCACGCCGTCGGCGATCTCCCCGGCCAGGCGGAGCATGTTCTGCGAGAGCCCGGCCATGTAGATCGGCAGGTCCGGGAAGGGCCCGATCCCGCCGAGCGCGAACGACGTGCGCCATTTCGCGCCCTCGGGCGGCGTCTGGCCGTGCAGGATCGCGCGGACGATCGAGGTGTACTCGCGCATCTCGCTGACCGGCTTGTCGATCCGCTGGCCGTGCCAGCCCTCGACGACCGGCCGGTGCGAGACGCCGAGCCCGAGGTTCAGCCGCCCGCCGGAGATCTCGTCGATCGTGGCCGCCTCCTGGGCCATCGTCGCGGGCGTGCGCGTGTAGATCGGCACGACACCGGTGCCGAGCCGGATGCGCTCGGTGTTGCAGGCGTAGATCGTCAGCACCGTGAGCGCGTCGCGGCCGTTGATGTGCGTGACGTACGCCGTGTCGTAGCCGAGCGACTCGGCGAGCCGGACGCGCGCGACGGCGTCGTCGATCGAACGCCCTGTGGAGATGAAGCAGCCGACAGCCATGTGCCGGAATCTACGTGACCGCAGGACGCGGCGGTCAGCGGCGCAGCAGGACGTAGACGAGCGTCGCGGCGAAGGCGATCTGCCCGAAGGCGAGCGCCGTGCCGAAGTTCGCGGCGCCGACTGCCGCGGCCAGCGCGGTCGCGAGCACGAACGCCGACAGCATCATCACGAGGTCGACGGCGCGGCGGCTCACGCGGACACCGTACGCGCTTCGAGCCCGCCGACCAGCGAGGGCACGTCGCAGGCGGGGTTCTGGGCGGCCAGCCAGCGCTGCGCCTCGCGGCGGCCGCCGAGCGCGCGCAGCCCGCGCTCGCCGTGCTCGGCGGTGAAGTCCGCCAGCGCGGTCGCCCGGCGGGCGCGTACCCGGCGGGCGGCGACGTCGGTGTGCGCGAGGTGGGCGTCGAGCGCGGCGATCAGCTCGTCGATCCCGGTGGCCGGCGCCACCGAGGACACCGCGAGGACGGCCGTCTCGCGCTCGCCGACGGATCGCAGCGCGGCGCTGAGGTCGCGCCGGGCACGCAGCGCGATGTCGCCCAGATCGGCCTTCGTGACGACGAGCACGTCGGGAATCTCCATGATCCCGCTCTTGAGGAACTGGAGCGTGTCGCCGGAGCCCGGCTGCACGACGACGGCGACCGTGTCGGCGAGCTCGGCGATGTCGGTCTCGCTCTGTCCCACGCCGACGGTCTCGACGACGACGACGTCGAAGGCGGCGGCCAACGCGGTCGCCGCGGCCCGCGTCGAGGGGGCGAGGCCGCCGAGGCGATCGGCGGCCGCCGTCGAGCGGATGAAGACGCCGTCGTCGCGCGGGTCGTAGGCGATGCGCGCACGGTCGCCGAGCAGCGCGCCGCCGGTGCGCCGCGAGGACGGGTCGACGGCGAGCACCGCGACCGTGCGCCCCGCGGCACGCCAGGCGCGCACGAGCTCGCTGAGCAGCGTCGACTTGCCCGCGCCGGGCGGCCCCGTGACGCCGACGACGTGCCCGCCGGCCTCGGCGCCGAGCGCGGCGGGGGAGACGCCCCGCAGCAGCGCGTCGGCCTGCACGCGGGCCGCCGGGGTGCGGCTCTCGACGAGGTTCAGCACGTCCGGCGCCGCGGTGCGATCACCGGCGCGCAGGCGCGCGGCGAGCGCGCTGCCGTCGAGCTGCGTCATGTCGGGGGGCGGCCGACCGCGCGGACGCTGCGGCGCAGCGCGCGGAACGCGTGGGGGTCGGCGTTGTGGCGCTCCTCGGCCCAGGGGTCGCCGTCGTTGTGATAGCCGTTGCGCTCCCAGATGCCGGGTTCGTCGTGGTCGAGCAGCTCGATCGCGCTGACCCACTTCGCGGACTTCCACAGGTAGCGGCTGGGGACGAGCAGGCGGGCGGGGCCGCCATGCTCGCGGGTCAGGGGAGCGCCGTCGTAGGTGTGGGCGATCAGCACGTCGTCGTCGAGGATCGCCGCCAGCGGCAGGTTCGTCGTGTAGCCCCCGTGAGCATGGACCAGGACGTGTGTCGCCGACGGTCGCGGCGCCGCGCGCTCGACCAGCTCGCGCACGCGCACGCCGCGCCAGCGCATGTCGAACTGCGACCAGCGCGTCACGCAGTGCAGGTCGACCGTCTGCTCGACCTGCTCCAGCGCCCGCAATTCGTCCCAGCCCAGCGCGTAGGGCGCGTCGGCCTCGCCGTGGATCGACAGCGACCAGCCGGCGGTCGCGACGTCCGGCTCGGCGCCGATCGTCAGGACCGGGAACTTCACCGTCGGCGACTGACCCGGCGGGAGACGCTCGGGGTCGATCCCGAGCTTCTCCGCGCGCCGACGGCCACGGTCACCGAAGACGCGCGAGGTCAGCGGGCTCACGCGGCGGTGCTGACGCCGCCGCGCTCGGCGACGAGCCGGACGATGTCCTGCATGATCCGCGTGATGTCGAAGTCCTTCGGCGTGTAGACGGCTGCCACGCCCGCGGCCTTCAGCGGCTGGACGTCGGCGTCGGGGATGATCCCGCCGACGACGACCGGCACGTCCACGCCGCGCTCGCGCAGCTGCGTGACGACCGCCGGGATCAGCTCGAGGTGCGAGCCGGACAGGATCGAGAGGCCGACGACGTGGACGCCCTCGTGGAGCGCGCTCGTGGCGATCTGCTCGGGCGTCAGGCGGATGCCCTCGTAGACGACGTCCATGCCGACGTCGCGTGCGCGGACCGCGATCTGCTCGGCCCCGTTGGAGTGCCCGTCCAGCCCCGGCTTGCCGACGAGGATCTTCAGGCGGCGCCCGAGCGCCTCGCTGACGCGGTCGACCTCGTCGCGCAGCGCGGCGAGGTCGGCGGAGCCGTTCAGCGATGCGGCCGCGTCGCCCACGCCGGTCGGGGCGCGGAACTCGCCGAACACCTCGCGCAGCGTTCGCGACCACTCACCGGTCGTCACGCCCGCGCGGGCGGCGGCGATCGTCGCGGGCATGATGTTCTCCCCCTCGCTCGCGGCGACGCGCGCCAGCTCGGCCAGCGCGGCGTCGGTCGCAGCCTGGTCGCGGCCCGAGCGCCACGCGCGCACCGCCTCGATCTGCTGCGCCTCGCCGGCGGGGTCCACCGTCATGATGCCGCCGTCGACGCCCTCGACGAGCGGCGAGGCCTCCGACTCGGTGAAGCGGTTGAGGCCGACGACGATCTGCTCGCCGTCCTCGATGCGCCGGATGCGCTCGCGGTGCGAGTCGACGAGCGCGGCCTTCATGTAGTCCACGCCCTTCACGGCGCCGCCGTGCTCGGCGACGACCGCCATCTCAGCGCGGGCGCCCTCCAGCAACTCGCCGACGAGCCCCTCCATGACCTTGGAGCCCTCGAAGATGTCGGGGTACTCGAGCAGGTCGGTCTCGAACGCGAGCACCTGCTGGATGCGCAGCGACCACTGCTGGTCCCACGGCCGCGGAAGGCCCAGCGCCTCGTTCCAGGCGGGGAGCTGGATCGCGCGGGCGCGAGCGTCGCGACCGAGCGTCACGGCGAGCGCCTCGAGGACGATGCGCTGCACGTTGTTCTCCGGCTGGGACTCGGTCAGCCCAAGCGAGTTGACCTGGACGCCGTAGCGGAAGCGGAGCGCCTTCTCGTCGGTGACGCCGTAGCGCTCGCGGCCGAGCTGCTCCCACAGGACGGCCATCGCGCGGAGCTTCGCGTGCTCCTCGACGAAGCGCACACCGGCGTTGACGAAGAACGAGATGCGCGCGAAGACGGCGCTCATGCGATCCGCGGGGACGCGCTCGCGGGCGGCGTCGAGCACGGCGATCGCGTTGCTCATCGCGTAGGCGATCTCCTGGACCGGCGTCGCGCCCGCCTCCTGCAGGTGGTAGCTGCAGATGTTGATCGGGTTCCACTTCGGGATCTCCTCGACCGTGTAGGCGATCATGTCCGCGATCAGCCGCATCGAGGGGCCGGGCGGGAACGCGTACGTGCCGCGGGCGAGGAACTCCTTGATGATGTCGTTCTGCGTCGTGCCCGAGAGCTGGGCCTGCTCGACGCCCTGCGATTCGGCCGTCACGACGTACAGCGCCAGCAGCCAGGCGGCCGTCGCGTTGATCGTCATCGACGTGTTCATGCGGTCCAGCGGGATGCCGTCGAGCAGTGCGGCCATGTCGCCCGCGTGGGCGACGGGGACGCCGACCTTGCCGACCTCACCGCGTGCGAGCTCGTCGTCGGGGTCGTAGCCGGTCTGCGTCGGGAGGTCGAACGCGATCGAGAGGCCCGTCTGGCCCTTCGCGAGGTTCGAGCGGTACAGCTCGTTGGACTTCGCCGCGGTCGAATGGCCCGCGTACGTCCGCATCATCCAGGGCTTGTCGCGCTCCGGCAGGCGATGGCTCATGGCCGGATTGTATGGTCCGCCGCCGTGCCAGAGTCCCTCGCCACCCGCGCGGCCACGTCGCTGCGCCTCCGCATGCAGGACGCGCTCGACGTCGTCTCGCGGCGCCGTGACCCGCTGATCCCGCCCCGGCGCCTGCGGTTCGTGGGGGAGGGGGACTTCGCGGCCGTGGGCGACGAGTACCTGCGCCACCTCATCACGCTCGGCAAGCTCGGCCCCGACGAGCGCGTGCTCGACGTCGGGAGCGGCATCGGGCGGATCGCGCGCCCGCTCTCGGACTACCTGGGCCCGGGCGCCAGCTACGACGGGTTCGACCCCGACGCGCGCGGGATCGAGTGGAGCGAGCGCGCCTACCGTCATCGCCCCGACTTCACGTTCGCGCACGTCGACGTCCACAACGGCCGGTACAACCCGACCGGGACCGTCGACCCCGCGACCCTGAGCTTCCCCTACGAGGACGCGCGCTTCGACATCGTCGTCATGGTGTCCGTGCTGACGCACGTCCTTCCGGACACCCTGGAGAACTACCTGCGCGAGGCGCGGCGCGTCCTCGTCCCCGACGGGCGGCTGTTCGCGACGGCCTTCCTGCTCGACGGCGCCGCACGCGAGGCTGTCGCCGCGGGCACCGGCGCACTGCCCTTCGCCGCCGCCGACGAGCGCTACGCGGTCGTCGACCCCGACGTGCCCGAGGAGGCCGTCGCCTACGACGAGGAGTGGTTCCTCGACCACGTCGCCCAGGCCGGGTTCCGCAAGGCGGGCATCCGGCACGGCACCTGGACGCCCCGCGAGAGCGGTCGCGCGTTCCAGGACATCGTCGTGGCGCGGCTCTCCTAGGCTCCGATCATGCTCGAGCAGATCGACGTCCGCCACCTGGGCCGCGAGCAGGTGATCTGCTGCTTCCGCCAGGACGACGTCCTGATCGACCCGGGGCCCGAGGTCAGCAGCGGCGCCGTCTTCGCCGCGCTCGGCGACGATGCCCCGCGCGCCGTCCTGCTCACGCACATCCATCTCGACCATGCCGGAGCCACGGGCGCGATCGTGCGCCGCTGGCCCGCCGTCGAGGTGTGGGTGCACGAGCTCGGCGCCGCGCACATCATCGACCCCTCGAAGCTCGTCGCGAGCGCGACGCGGATCTACGGCGACGACATGGCGCGGCTGTGGGGGGAGATCGTGCCCGTCCCCGTCGGGAACGTCCGCATCCTCCATGGCGGCGAGCGGCAGGGCGGATGGCGCGTCGCGTACACCCCCGGACACGCGCAGCACCACGTCGCCTACCTGCACGAGGCCAGCGGGACGGTGTTCGCCGGTGACGTCGCGGGGGTGCGGATCGACGGGGGCCCGATCCTGCCGCCGACGCCGCCGCCGGACATCGACCTCGAGGCGTGGCGCGCGTCGCTCGACGTGATCGAGGCCTGGGCTCCCGAGCGGCTCGCGGTCACGCACTTCGGGACCTACGACGACGTCGGCCGGCATCTCGAGGAGCTGCGCGACAGCCTGTCCGTGCTGGGCGACCTCGCCCGCCACACCGATACCGAGGGCTTCGCCGAGGCGATCCGCGGCATGGTGCGCCGTCGCGGCGGCGAGGAGCTGCTCGGGCCGATGCTGCAGGCGATGCCGCCCGAGACGCTCTGGCCCGGCCTCGATCGCTACTGGCGCAGGCGTTTGAGCTAGCCTTCGGTCTGATGTCCCAGACCGTCGAGCTTCCCCGCGTTCAGGGCCCCGGATCGGGCCTCGGAGGCGACTGGCGCGTGATCGTCCGCAACGACGATCACAACACCTTCGACGGCGTCGCCGGTGCGCTCGCCCGGTACATCCCCGGCGTCACCCTCCAGATGGGCTACGCCATCGCCGACCGGATCCACAACGCGGGGCTGGCCGTCGTCTGGAGTGGGCATCGCGAGATCGCGGAGCTCTACTGGGAGCAATTGCGGGATTGCGGCCTGACGATGGCCCCCTTGGAGCAGGGTTGAATCGGCGGGCTGCTCGCGTGTCCCGCGGCGCCTGAGCCACGATCCCTCTCTCGGCGAAGCGGCGCACGGGATCTGTTGCATCGACGTCGGTTGCGCCGATGCGATTGCAGGGGGTTTGTGCGTGAGCGCCCGCCATGGGCGCTCGGGGCGTGGACCCCCGTAGCCGGCCCCGCGACCGCTCACGCCTCGCGACGCGCCCACGGGCGTCCGCGCCCGAAGCCGAGCAGGGCCGTGCATCTACCATCAACCCCATGACCGTCCGCATCGGCTACAAGGCGTCCGCTGAGCAGTTCTCGCCGCGTGCGCTGCTCGACTTCTCGGTCGAGGCCGAGCGGCGGGGGCTGGACATCATCGCAGTCTCCGATCACTTCCAGCCGTGGCGCCACAACGGCGGCCATGCGCCGTCGGCGCTGACGTGGCTCGGCGCCGTCGGGCAGGCGACGAGCACCGCCGTCCTGGGCACGAGCGTGCTGACGCCGACGCTGCGCTATCACCCGTCGATCGTGGCGCAGGCGTTCGGGACGCTGGGTGCGCTGAACCCGGGTCGGGTGTACCTCGGCGTCGGGTCGGGTGAGGCGCTGAACGAGACCCCGGCGACCGGCGAGGAGTTCCCCGGGCGCAAGGAGCGGCGGATGCGCCTGGCGGAGTCGATCGCACTGATCCGCCGCCTGTGGACCGAGGAGCGCGTCGACTTCGAGGGCGAGTACTACACGACCTCGGGCGCGACGATCTACGACCGGCCCGAGATCCCCGTCCCGATCTTCGTCGCCGCGTCGGGCCCGCTGGCAGCCAAGCTCGCCGGCCGCGTCGGCGACGGCTTCATCTGCACGAGCGGCAAGGACCCCGAGCTGTACCGCACGCTGCTCGGGAAGGTCGCGGAGGGCGCCGTCGAGGCGGGCCGCGACGTGGCCGAGGTCCGGCGCCAGATCGAGATCAAGGTCTCCTACGACCGTGACCTGGATCACGCCTACAAGGCGACGCACTGGTGGGCCGCGCTCGCGCTGACGCCTGAGCAGAAGGAGGGCATCGAGGATCCGATCGAGATGGAGCGCGTCGCCGACGCCAACGTGGACCAGGCGCACACGCGCTTCATCGTCTCGGACGACCCGCAGGACGTCGTCGACCGGATCGCGCCCTACCTGGATCTCGGCTTCGAGGACCTCGTCATCCATGGGCCCGCCGACGACCAGCAGCGCTTCCTGGAGCAGTTCACCGACGACGTCCTGCCACTGCTGCGCCGGCGGGCCGGCGCTGCGGGCACCGCGGCGGTCGGCGCCGCCGCCGAGCCTGAGGCCTGAGCGCTACGCAGTCCGGCGCGCGCCCGTCAGCACCGCGACGGCCCCGAGCAGGATCAGCAGCACGCCGCCGAGGCGCTCCAGTCGCAGCGTCGCGGCGGCGTTGCGGCGCAGGCGGTCGCCGATGCTGCCGGCGAGCAGCGCGTAGGTCCCGTCGCTGAGGATCGCGACGGCGATGAAGCAGAGCCCGAGCGCGAACACCTGCAGCGCGAAGGCCCCGCGCGCCCGGTCGACGAACTGGGGGAGGAAGGCGAGGAAGAAGATCGCCGTCTTCGGGTTGAGGATGTTCACGAGCGCGCCCTGCCGGAAGAGCGCCGAGCGCGCGACCGCGGGCGGGCTCTGCCCGAGGTCCGTCACGGCCCCGGCGCGCAGGCGCCTGACGCCCAGGAACACGAGGTAGGCGCCGCCGGCGTAGGTGACGATCGAGAACGCCGTCGCCGACGAGGCGAGCAGCGCCGAGAGCCCGACCGCCGCGGCGCTCACGTGCACCAGCGCGCCGGCCTGCACGCCGAGCATCGAGATCAGGCCGGCACTGCGCCCGTGCTCGATGCTGCGCGTGACGATGTAGATGACCGACGGCCCCGGGATCGCGATCAGCGCGAGGCTCGCCAGCGCGAACAGGCCCAGCGTGGAGGCCTGCGGCATCCGTGCCTCAGGCTGCGGTCGAGGAC
>JADGPM010000288.1 GCA_017882425.1 Solirubrobacteraceae bacterium | reverse complement strand
GTGCTGGAGGACGCCGGCTCCTCATTCGGCGACTACCCGTCGTTCACGGTCGCCGAGGGCAACCAGGCCATCGCGCGCGAGCTCGCCGCCGGCCTGCCGGACGTCCGCCTCGGCCGGCCGGTCAGGGCGATCACCGTCGGCGGCGACGGCGCGCTCGTTCGCGTCGAGGGTGACGAGGACGTCCTCGCCGACCGCGTCGTGGTGACGGCTCCGCCCCCGGTCCTGGAGCGGATCGCCTTCACGCCCGGGCTCCCGGCAGACGTCCTGGGCGCGCTCGGCCGCAGCCGCAGCGGCCACGCCGCGAAGCTGTTCCTCGCGCTGCATGCGCCGGCGGCGCCCGACAGCGTGATGGCGCCCGCCGAGCGCTACTGGACGTTCACCTCGCTGGGCCCGGGCGGCGCGCCGCCGCGCGTGCTCGGGGCGTTCGCCGGAACGCGCAGCGCCGTCGAGGCCCTTGCGCCCGGTGGGGAGCCGGCGCCGTGGATCGCGTCGGTCACGGCGCTGCGGCCCGAGCTCGAGCTCGATCAGGGCCACGCGCTGCTCGCGACCTGGCACGACGATCCGTGGGCGCTCGGCGCCTACAGTGCCGGCGTGCTCGGGCGCAGGGCGGGTGACGACGCGCTGCTCGCCGCGGCGGCCGGGCCGATCCACTGGGCGGGCGAGCACCTCGCCGGCCACTTCGCGGGTTACATGGAGGGCGCGCTGCGCAGCGGACTGCGCGCGGCCGCCGAGCTCGGGCCGGCGCGCTAGCCGGCGTCGCGGACCCAGTGCCCGCTGCGCCCGCCGGACTTCTCCAGCAGCTCGACGCGCTCGACGACGACGCCCCGCTCGATGCCCTTGACCATGTCGTAGACGGTCAGCGCCGCGACCGCGGCGGCGGTCATCGCCTCCATCTCGATCCCGGTCCTGGCGGTCACGCGGGCGGTGGCGGTGAGGGTCACGGTGCCGGCCTGCGCGTCGACCTGCGCGTCGACGTCGACGTGGTCGAGGCCGATCGGGTGGCAGAGCGGGATCAGCTCGCCGGTGCGCTTGGCCGCCTGGATGCCGGCGATGCGCGCGACGCCCAGGACGTCGCCCTTCGGCGCATTGCCCGCTACGACGGCGGCGGCGGTCTGCGGCGACATCCGCACGACGGCGCGCGCGACCGCGCGGCGGTCGGTCACGTCCTTGGCGCCGACGTCGACCATCCGTGCGGTGCCCTCGTCGTCGAGATGCGTGAGCTCGGCCATCGGATCAGACGGGCGCGTGGGTGCGCCGGGCGGCGGCGATCAGGTCGCGCACGGCATCCGTGTCGCCGCCGCGCAGCAGCGCGATCGGGTCGGGATCGCCGTTGACGATCCCCTCGAAGAAGGCCTTGCGGTCCTGGTAGGTGGGCAGGGTGCCCTTCGCCCAGCCGCGCGCGTCGTTGAGCATGATCGCGAGCATCGCGTACTCCTCGCCGAACAGCTCGCCGATCTCGCGCTTCATGCGCTTGGCGAGCGCGGGCGACGCGCCGGCTGTGGAGATCGCAATCGCCAGCGGCCCGGTGCGGACGATCGCGGGCAGGATGAAGTTGCACAGCGGCGGGACGTCGACGACGTTGACGAGCATCGCGCGCGCCTCGGCGTCCTGCGAGACGCGGATGTTCACATCGGTGTCGTCCGTGCACGCGATCACCAGAAAGGCGCGCTCGAGGTCGGCGGGGCCGGCGTAGGCACGGCGCTCCCAGGCGATCGACCCCTCGGCCGCGAGCGCCTCGAGCTCCGGCCCGGCGTGGGGTGCGATGACCGTCACGTCGCCGCCGCAGGCGAGCAGGCCCTCGGCCTTCTCCAGCCCCAGCGCGCCGCCCCCGACGACCATGCAGCGGCGCCCCTTGAGCTTCAGGGCAGCGATGTAGAACGGCGTGTCGAGCATGTCCCGCACGCACGTCTGGTCGCAGATCCCGCGCCGGAACTGGCAGACGCACTCCTTCCCTGCGTATGCGGCGGCGGGCATGGTCGCTCCAGGGTAGACGGACGTACCCTCGGTACGCATGGCACGGCGCCCGACCTTCACACCGATTCCGTTCCGCCCCGCTGCGCCCGGCGAGGGGCATTTCGAGGACGACAGCCCGATCCGCCGCGTCAACCGCGAGCTGATCGTCGCGTTCTCGGGCGCGCGGGCGCTGCTGATCCAGGCGGCCCACCCGGTGATGTTCGAGGGCTTCTACGACCGCACGGCCGGGCTCGAGGATCCGCACGGGCGCCTGGCGCGCACGGCGACGATCATGAACACGATCTACTTCGGCAGCCGCGCCGACGCCGACGCCCTGACGGCGCGCGTGCGGCGGATCCACGCCCGCGTGCGCGGGGCCCTGCCGGAGCCCGCGGGCCGCTTCCCCGCCGGGACGCCGTACGCCGCCGACGACCCGCAGTTCCTCCTCTGGACGCTCGCGCCGCTGTTCGAGTCCGCGGAGCGGATCTACCGCCTCTACGTCGGCGACCTGGACCGCGACGCCCGCGATGCGCTCTGGCAGGACTACCGCCGCGTGGGCGTCATGTTCGGCCTCGGCGAGCACGAGATGCCGGACACGATCGAGGCGTTCGACGCCTACTACGAGGGGATGCTCGGCGGCGGCGACCTCTGGGTCACCGACCGCGCGCGCGAGCTGGGCCGTGCCGTCGTCTTCCACCCGCCGGCGCCCGCGCACATGCGCTGGCTCGTCGAGACCGTGAACTTCGTGATCGCCGGCTCGCTCCCGCCGGGGATCCGCCGCGGCTACGCGCTCTCGTGGGACCCGCTGCGCGAGGGGCTGCGCCGCGGCGGGGCGCAGTACACCAGGCGCGTGCTGCTCCCGCTGCTGCCGGTCGCGCTGCGCAACACCCCGGTCGCCGGCGGACGGCTGTTGCCCGGCCCCCCGAGGGCCGCGGCGGCCTAGGAGGCCGGCGAGGGCGGGGCTGCCGGCGCCGGCGTCGTGGCCTGGCGGGCTGCCATGAACCGCTCGATGTAGGGCTGGACGAACAGCACCGCCGCCACCGCGAACACGATCAGCGCGATCAGGTTCTCGCTCGCGCTGAGCATGAAGGCGGTCAGCAGGATCACCATGAACGGCGTCTTGAACAGCATCATCAGGAGCCCCGGCAGGAGGCCCGCGATGAGGATCGTCAGCGAGATGCCGGGGATCGCGATGTGGATCGCCTCGGCCACGCAGACCACGGAGAAGATCGAGGGGAACGTCGGGCCGCCGAGGAAGCCGGAGCGGAAGCCGACCGCCAGCAGGGCGAACTTGCCCAGCGCCATCACGAGCAGCAGCGCCAGGCCGTAGTGCGCCGGGTCGCTGGTCACCGTGTGGATCTGGTTCTCGCCGGAGAACATCACGATCGGCGCGAAGTAGCCGACGACGCTGAAGACGACGCCCGCCGCCAGCGCTCGGAGGATGATGCGGTCGTTCAGGCGACCGAAGACCTGCGTGGCGACGCGCAGCAGCAGGGCGAGGATCACCGCCAGCACCACCCCGACGAGCGCGAGGATCATCACGTAGAGCACGTCGAGGAGCTTGAAGCTCGTGACCGCCGGCAGGTCGAGGAAGCCCGCGAGGCCCTTGCCGCCGAGCAGCCCGAAGATGATGTAGCCGATCGCGCCGCCGAGCAGGTT
>JADGPM010000287.1 GCA_017882425.1 Solirubrobacteraceae bacterium | reverse complement strand
GGTTCAGGTAGGCGATGATCCGCTTGATCGCGCCGTCCTTGCCGGCCGTGTCGCGCCCCTCGAACAGCACCACGAGCCGCTTGCCGTTGGCGACGATCCATTCCTGCATGTACACGAGCTCGGTCTGTAGGCGCAGGAGCTCCTTCTCGTACTGCTTGGCCGTGAGTTCGATGCACTCGTCCGACATGCCGACATGATCGCAACTACCGGCCCGCGCGACCATCAGCCAGGACGGGACGCGACGCACCTATTGACGGCGGCTACGGGGCCGGCGCGAGCGCGTCGGCCCCGTCAATCGCCCGGCAGTCGCCCGTGTCCCTGCGGAAGTTCGGATCGACCGAGCGATCGTCGGGGTTGGCCCCCGTCGCCGCCCCCTCGGCGCGCGCGCGGATCGCGTCGGCGTACTGCTCGGGGTGCGTGAGGATCCAGAAGCGCCGTTCGCCGATCGCGGCGAAGGTGATGTCCGCCACGGCCGCCGGCGAGATCAGGCCGTCCAGCTCCGGGTAGGGGTCCTCGTTGACCTCGGGCGCCGGGCCGAGCCGAGACGGCCAGTGCCGCGCCGATCCGAGGATGTTCGTCGGCACGGCACCCGGGCAAAGCACCGAGACTCCGACGCCCGAGCCCGCCCCCTCCAGCTCGCGGTAGAGCGTCTCGCTCATCGCCGTGACCGCGTGCTTGGCGGCGTTGTAGGCGGGCGCGTTGGGCACCGTGACGATCCCGTCGACCGACGAGGTGTTGACGATGTGACCGCTGTCGCGGGCAAGCAGGCCGGGCAGGAAGGCCTGGATCCCATAGACCACGCCCCACATGTTCACGTCGATGATGAAGTGCCACTGCTGCGGCGGCATCTCGCTGAAGGAGCCCGGCAGGAACACGCCGGCGTTGTTCACGAGCAGCCAGGCGTCGCCCACCTCCTCGCCCACCCGTTCCGCGAGCGCCATCATGGCGTCGCGGTCGGAGACGTCGACCGCGTAGGAGTGCGCCGCCGCCCCGTCGGCCTCGAGCGCGGCACGCGCGGGCGCGAGCGCGCGCTCGTCGACGTCGACCAGCACGACGACCATGCGCTCGGCCGCCGCGCGCTGCGCGAGCGCGAAGCCGATCCCGCTCGCGCCGCCGGTGATGACGGCGACCTTCCCGGCGTGGTCAGACATGAGCCCTCCTTGCTCCGGCGGTTGCGCCCGCTCCGCTAGCGGAGGATCAGGGGATTGACGTTGACCCCGTTGGCGCCCTCGACCACGATCGGGGCGACGACCAGGGCGCCGGCGATGCAGCTGCCCGGACCGACCGCCGCTCTCAGCGCCGAGAAATCGCAGTTGTCGACCAGCAGCAGCCCGATCGCCCAGGTCAGGACATGAGCGGAGGCGTGCATCAGCTTTGCGTTGCAGGAGTCGAGCATGTCCCACACGAGCATCGACACGCCGTGCTCGGCGACCCATCGCGCGCCCTCGCTCGAGAGCCCGCCGCCGGCGTCGGTGTCGCTCTCGGGACCGCCGAGCGGGTGGCCGCTGGCGGTCTCGAAGCGGTCGCGGCCCATGTCGAGCACGAGCGCGTCGCCGCTCTCGAAGCTGACGGCGGCCGACGCCAGGGCCGCGTCGATGTCCTCGCCGGTCACCGGCCGCTGCGCCCAGCCGCCACCCCGCAGCGTCGGGATGTCGACGTAGACGGCGCGCGCCAGCAGGCCGTCGCGCGCCACCACGTCGACCGAGCCGTGGTCCTCGACCTGATCCACCGGGCGGCCGCCGTAGAAGGTGTCGTTGACGGCGACGTGGTTGAGCCCGTCGATGTGGGTGTTCAGCAGCCCGTGGCAGTTGAGGACGAGGTGATCCTGGCCCCAGCCCATGCCGTCGTCGGTCGGGACGTACCAGATCTCATGGTCAAAGCCGGGGTGCTCGGGCGTCGAGTTGTAGTCGTTGCCGCGCAACGGCCGGGCGAGACTGATCGACTCGCCGGTGGCGATCGTCGACGCGGCGCGGGCTCTGGCCGCCGCGTCGACGAGATTCGCTGTGCCCCGGCGATCGCCCGCCCCGAACGGATGAGAAGCGGCAAGCTCCGCCATCCAGCTGGGCATTTCAACCTGCGGTCGGACCCCCATCGCGCGTTATCGTAGCTCTTTTCATCTGCCTTTTCTGATCAGGTCTGGGGGTCGTGGCGCTTTGAGCAACAAGGTGTGGTTGATCACTGGAGCGGCACGCGGGCTCGGTTTCGAATTCGCCCGGGCGGCACTCGAAAGGGGCGACTCGGTGGTCGCGACGGCACGCAACACGGCGCCCCTGGAGGAGCTCGCGGCCGGCGCAGCGGACCGCGCGCTGAAGCTGGCGCTCGACGTCACCGACCGCGCAGCCGTGTCGGAGACCGTCGCACGGACGCTCGAGCGCTTCGGCCGCATCGACGTCGCGATCAACAACGCCGGCTACGGCATTCATGGCGCCGTCGAGGAGCTCGGCGAGGAGGAGCTGCGCGCCCAGCTCGAGACCAATTTCTTCGGGGCGCTGTGGGTGATTCAGGCAGTGCTGCCGGTGATGCGTCGCCAGGGAAGCGGGCACATCCTCAACGTCTCCTCGACCGCCGGCGGCGCCGGCTTCCCGCTGGTGGGCGGCTACTCGGCAAGCAAGTTCGCGCTCGAAGGGATCAGCGAGTGCCTCGCGCTCGAGG
>JADGPM010000286.1 GCA_017882425.1 Solirubrobacteraceae bacterium | reverse complement strand
GGGCTGCGGATCGGGCTCGCCGCGGAGCGTTCAGGTTCTGTTTGCCGTCCGGGCGCAATGCTCGCTCGCATGTCCCTGACCTGGATCACTCGCCCTGAGTTCGCGGCGTGGGATTGGCCGGCCGGGGAGCTGCGGGGGAAGCGCCGGCCGCTTCCACTGTCGCTGCGCGTGATGAACGCGGAGAACGTGGTCGGCTTCTTGACGGCGATCACGCAGACCGCGCTGGCGATCGACGACGGTGGGAGGACCCGGTTGGTGCCCTTCGGCGTCATCCGCGGCTACGCGATCCTCCACGGGATGACGGAGCCCTCCGGCGAGTCGCGGGGGTAGAGAAACGACGGCGAGCGAGGGCTTGCAGGCCCGGTGTCGGCTGGTGCGCCAGCGGCTCCGTCGGCCGCGCCCGCTGGGCGCATCCTTGGGCTGTCGGTCCTTGGAGGCTTGGCGGAACCGCTGGCTGCAGACTCACGCTACGCCGAGTGTCTGATCGTGCCGGGGCATCTTTCTGACCGCAGCTCCGACCGCTGTGCCTGACCTTGTTCCCAGTGGCCCATATGGCGAAAGGATGCCCGGAGGACGTGACCGATCGTCGATTGCCAGCGGGGCACGAGCGCGCCTACTGTCGGCCAACGCGCCGCCGCACGGCTGGCGCGACCGCTGCTCGGGAGGTCGGGATGGCTCGTACGCCGCTGTTGACACAGGTGGAGGAACTCGTCGCGCAGGTTGCCGCCGAACAGGACGCCGGCACGACGACCCGCCGACAGTTCCTCCGCCGGGCCGGCGTCGTGGGCGCGCTGGCGGGCGCAGGTGTCCTCGCGCCGGGCGGGCGCTGGATGGACTCGGCGTCCGCCTCCGCCGCGCCGCGTGTGGTCGTCGTCGGCGCGGGCCTCGCCGGGCTGACCGCCGCCTACCGGCTCAAGCAGGCGGGGATCAACGCGCAGGTGCACGAAGCCGCCACGCGCGTCGGCGGCCGCTGCTGGACCGTCCGCGGTGTGTTCGACCAGGGCCAGCTCGCCGAGCACGGGGGCGAGCTCATCGATCAGGGGCATACCGAGATCCGCCACCTCGCCCAGGAACTCGGCCTCCAGCTCGACAACCTCCTCGCCGCCGAGGCGAATGGCACTGAGGACCAGTACTTCTTCAACGGGCGCCGCTACAGCTTCACGCAGGCGACGAACGACCTGAAGGGCATCTGGCAGCAGATCCACAGCGATACCGTCGCCGCCGGTTACCCCACGCTCTACACGAGCTCGACTGCTCGCGGGCGGGAGCTCGACCAGATGTCGGTGGCCGGCTGGATCGACACCTACGTTCCCGGTGGCCGGAGCTCGAACCTCGGCCGGCTGCTCGATGTCGCCTACAACATCGAGTATGGGGCCGAGACCTCGGACCAGAGCAGCCTGAACATGCTCTATCTGCTGGGGTTCGCCGGCCAGGGGAACCTGCGGATCTTCGGCACGTCGAACGAGAAGTACCACGTGCGCGGTGGGAACGACCAGATTCCCCAGCTCCTGGCGGCGGCGCTCGGTTCGCAGGTGACGCTCGGCTCGCAGCTCGTCGCGGTCCGGCAGAACGCCGACGCGACGTACACCCTGTCGCTCAAGCAGGGCACCAGGACGGTCAGCGCGGTCGCCGATCACGTCATCCTCGCGCTCCCGTTCACGCTCCTGCGCTCCGTCGACTGCTCCAGGGCGGGGTTCAGCGCGGTGAAGTCGAACGCGATCCGCACGCTCGGCATGGGCACGAACTCGAAGCTGCAGCTGCAGTTCACCAGCCGCGTCTGGAACGCCCTGGGCTGCAACGGCGCGACATACTCGGACACGGGCTATCAGTCATCGTGGGACGTCTCACGTGCGCAGGCCGGGACGAACGGCATCCTCGTCGACTACACCGGCGGCACGATCGGTGCGAGCTTCGGCAGCGGGACGATCGCCGGCCGGGCGCAGCAGTTCCTCAGCCAGATCGAGCCGGTGCTTCCGGGCATCACAGCGGCGTGGAACGGGAAGGCGTCACTCGACTACTGGCAGGCCTATCCGTGGACCAAGGGGTCGTACTCCTACTGGAAGGTCGGGCAGTACACGACGGTGGCGGGCGCCGAGGGCGAGCGTTCCGGGAACTGCCATTTCGCTGGTGAGCACACGTCCATCGATTCACAGGGCTACCTCAACGGTGGGGTCGAGAGCGGGGAGCGTGCCGCGAACGAGATCCTTGCCGACCTGAAGAAGTAGGCCGAGCGGGGGCGCGAGCCCGGGGGGCCGGCAGCGGCAGGCCGACCGCGCTAGCGTCCGGGCATGGACCGCTACGACGAGGTCTGCGCGGAGCACCGCTGGGTGGTGCCCGAGCGCTACAACATCGCGCAGGACGTGTGCGACAAGCACCCGCGCGACAAGCTCGCGATGATCTGGGAGCGCCACGACGGCGCGCGCCGCGAACTGCACTGGGGTGAGCTCCAGGACCTTTCCAACCAGGCGGCCAACGTGCTGCGCGAGCACGGCATCGAGCGCGGTGAGCGCGTCGCGGTCGTGCTGCCGCCAACCCCCGAGACCGCGGCGATCTTCTTCGGCACCTGGAAGAACGCCGGGCTGCTGCTGTCGATGTCCGTGCTCTACGGCGACGAGGGCATCGCGCACCGCCTGCGCGACGCGCGCCCGCGCGTGCTCGTCACCGACGCCGCCAACGCGCCGCGCTTCGAGCACTTCGTCGGCGACGGCGTCGGCGAGCTGCTGATCCTCGACGACGCGCTGCTCGCGGGCGCCTCGACGCAGTTCACGACAGCCGACACCTCGTGCGAGGACCCGGCCCAGCTCTACTACACCTCCGGCACGACCGGCCTGGCGAAGGGGATCGTCCACGCGCACCGCTACCTGCTGGCGCACGAGGAGTTCATCCACTGCCACGAGGTGCAGGATGGCGAGCGCTTCCACGGCATGGGGGAGTGGGCATGGGCCGCGGGCATCGCGCCACTGCTCGGTCCCTGGCGCCTGGGCGCCGTCCAGGTCGTCATCCAGCGCGCCGGGGGCTTCGACCCGGAGGGACAGCTCGACTTCCTCAGCCGCAACGCGGTCACGAACGTCTTCACGACGCCGACGGCGATGCGCTCGATGATGGCGATCGAGGACGCGGGGACGCGCTTCCCCTGCTCGTTCCGGCGCGTGTGCAGCGCCGGCGAGCCACTCAACCCGGAGGCGATCCGCTGGTTTCGCGACCAGTACGGCCTCACGGTCCTCGACTACTACGGCCTGACCGAGTCCTATCCGCTGTGCGGGAACTTCCCGTGGATGGAGGTCCGCGAGGGCTCGATGGGACGGCCGATGCCGGGCTGGGACGTGCGGATCCTCGACGAGGACGAGCACGAGGTCGCGCGCGGCGAGCGGGGAGAGATCTGTCTGCGCGCACGCTCGAACCCGCATTATCCGCTCGGCTACTGGGAGAACGACGAGGCCGCCGAGACGACCTTCGGCGGCGCGTGGTTCCACACGAAGGACGCCGCGACCCAGGACCAGGACGGCTACATCTGGTACGCCGGGAGGGCCGACGACGTCATCATCTCCGCCGGGTACCGGATCGGACCGTTCGAGGTCGAGTCGGCCTGCATCGAGCATCCCGCGGTCCGCGAGGCGGCCGCGGTCGCCGCGCCCGACGAGCGCCGCGGGACGATCGTCAAGGCGTTCGTGGTGCTCGCCGACGGCTGCGCGCCCTCCGACGCGCTGGCAGACGAGATCAAGGCCTTCGTCCGCGACCGGCTCAGCGCGTACGCCTACCCGCGGCGCATCGAGTTCGTGACCGACCTGCCCAAGACCCTGACCGGCAAGATCCGCCGCATCGAGCTGCGCGAGCGCGAGGTCTCGGGCGGCGGGTAGAGTCGCCCAGGGCCGCGCCGCAGGGACGCGGTACGGCGTGGTGACCTTGCGTCGCGCGCTGATCAGGAGCCGGCGACGCGGCCGACCTCGGCCAGCGAGGTGTGGCCGCTGCGGACCTTGTCGAGCCCGTCGTCGCGCAGCCGGTGCATGCCGTTCGCCATCGCGTGGCGCGCGATCGCCGGCGCGGACTCCCCGCGCATCACCATCGAGCGGATCTCCTCGGTGACGGTCATGACCTCGAAGAGGCCGATCCGGCCGCGGTAGCCGGTGCCGCCGCAGCGCCCGCAGCCGTGGGCCTCGAAGGCCGCAAGGTCGTCGGTCACCTGGTAGCCGCTGGCGTTGAGGACCTCGGCGGGGATCACCGTCTCGGTCTTGCAGGTGCAGAGCGTCCGCGCGAGGCGCTGGGCGACGATGCAGTCCAGTGCGGAGGCCGTCAGGAACGGCTCGATGCCCATGTCGACGAGGCGCGTGATCGCCGTCGGCGCGTCGCGGGTGTGAAGCGTCGAGAGCACGAGGTGCCCGGTCAGCGCGGCCTCGATCGCGATCTGCGCCGTCTCGCGGTCGCGGATCTCGCCGACCATGATGATGTCCGGGTCGGCGCGGACCATGGTGCGCAGACCCTTGGCGAAGGTCATGCCGACCTTGGTGTTGACCTGCATCTGCTTGATGCCGTCGACGCGGTACTCGACCGGATCCTCGATCGTGATGATCGAGCGCTCGCCGCTGTTCAGCAGCGCGAGCCCGCCGTACAGGGTCGTCGTCTTGCCCGAGCCCGTGGGGCCGGTGACGAGGATCGCGCCGTAGGGCTGGGCGATCGCGCGGCGCAGGCGCTCGAACTCCCTGTCGCGCAGGCCGAGGCGGTCGAGGTCGATGACGCCGCCGTCGTGGTCGAGCACGCGCATGACGACCGACTCGCCGCCGACGAGCGGGAGCGTCACGACGCGCACGTCGACGCTGCGCCCGTCGATCGCCAGCGAGAGGCGACCGTCCTGGGGCAGCCGCCGCTCGGAGATGTCGAGGTTGGCCATGATCTTCACGCGCGACACGACGCCGCGGACCATCCGCCGCGGCACGGCGTTGGACGCCTTCAGGACGCCGTCGATGCGGTAGTGCACGCGCATCTCCTGGCCGTCCGGATCGAAGTGGATGTCGCTCGCGCGCAGCTCGATCGCCTCGGCGAGGATCGAGTGCACGAGCTTGATGACCGGTGCGTCGTCGCCCTCGTCACGGACGTCGCCGATGAAGAGATCGCTGTCGTCCTCCTCCTCCTCGGCCTCGCCGACGTCCTCGAGGCGGGCGAGCTTGGCGACCAGCGCGCCGATGTCCTCGCGTGACGCGACGACGGGGTGCACGTCGTAGCCGGTCATCATCGCGACGTCGTCGATCGCCAGGACGTTCGCGGGGTCCGAGGTGACGAGCAGCAGCGTGCGCGGGTCCTTGAAGCCGATCGGGACCGCCTCGTAGCGGCGCGCGGCCTCTGGCGTGACCAGGCTGCAGGCGCGGAAGTCGACGCTGTACGCGGAGAGGTCGACGTAGTCCACACCGAAGCGCTCGGCGATGACGCGGGCGAGCTGGTCGGGGGTGAGGGTGCCGCGCGCGACGAGCACGCTGCCGGTGGAGGCGTTGGTGGAGCGCGCCTCGGCGACGGCGGCCTCGACCGCCAGGCGGTCGGCGAGGCCCAGATCGACGACGATCTCGCCGATCATGCGCCGCGAGCGCTCGCGCTGGGTGGGGGCGACGATGCCGAGCGGCATGCCGTTCTCCTGCTGCGTGGGGATCAGCACGGGGGGTGCGACGGAGATCTCGGAGTGCGGCATGCGATCAGGGGTGGGGGACGGTGGCGGACGTCATCACCTGATCGGCATCTGGGCGCGAAAACCAAAGTCGCGGCAGATCAGCCCGATCGGGTGATCCCCGGCCCCCGGGTCGCAGGTAGGTTTGCTTCCGCACGATCCACCCGAGCACCCAGATGGAGGAATGGCGATGGCGTTGCGGCATCCGATGGGCCCCGAAGAGACGCAGAAGGACTTCTCGGTCTCGCCGATCTTCGGCATCGAGGGCAGCACGATCCCGCGGCACCAGATGCCCGAACGGGAGATGGAGCCGCGGGTGGCCTACCAGGTCATCCACGACGAGCTGATGCTCGACGGCAACGCGCGCCTGAACCTCGCGACGTTCGTCACCACCTGGATGGAGCCCGAGGGCCAGCTCCTGATGGCCCAGTGCTTCGACAAGAACATGATCGACAAGGACGAGTACCCGCAGACCGCGGAGATCGAGATGCGCTGCGTGAACATGCTCGGCCGGCTCTGGAATGCGCCCGATGCCGCCGAGGCGACAGGCTGCTCGACGACGGGCTCGAGCGAGGCCGCCATGCTCGGCGGGCTCGCGCTCAAGCGCCGCTGGCAGAAGGCGCGCAAGGCCGCCGGCAAGCCCGCCGACAAGCCGAACCTCGTGATGGGCATCAACGTCCAGATCTGCTGGGAGAAGTTCGCCAACTACTGGGACGTCGAGATGCGCCTGGTCCCCATGGAGGGCGACCGCTTCCACATGACGGCGGATGAGGCCGTGAAGCTCTGCGACGAGAACACGATCGGCGTCGTGGCGATCCTCGGCTCGACGTTCGACGGCTCCTACGAGCCCGTGAAGGAGATCTGCGAGGCGCTCGACCGCCTCAAGGCGGAGAGCGGGCTCGACATCCCGGTGCACGTCGACGGGGCCTCGGGGGCGTTCGTCGCCCCGTTCCTGGACCCGGAGCTGGAATGGGACTTCCGGCTGGACCGCGTGGCGTCGATCAACGCCTCGGGGCACAAGTACGGGCTCGTCTACCCCGGCGTCGGCTGGGTCGTCTGGCGGGACTCAGGCGCCCTCCCGGAGGACCTGATCTTCTGGGTCAACTACCTCGGCGACAACATGCCGACGTTCGCCCTGAACTTCTCACGACCCGGCGCGCAGGTGGTCGCGCAGTACTACAACTTCCTGCGGCTGGGCTTCGAGGGCTACCGGGCGGTGCACGGCTACTCGCGCGAGGTCGCGATGCGCCTCTCGGGCGAGATCGAGAAGCTCGGCCCGTTCGAGCTGATCACGCGCGGCGACGAGTTGCCGGTGTTCGCCTTCAAGCTCAAGGACGAGGTCGACAACTACACGGTCTTCGACGTCTCGAACGCGCTGCGTGAGCGCGGCTGGCTGGTACCGGCGTACACGTTCCCGGCCAACCGCACCGACCTGGCCGCGCTGCGCGTGGTCGTCAAGCGGGACTTCAGCCACGACCTCGCCGACATGCTGCTGAACGACCTGCGCGCAGCGCTGCCGCGGCTGGCGAAGCAGCCCGAGCCGGTGCACGGCGCGGAGGCCGCGAGCGGCTTCCACTAGGCCCGAAGGTGTCGGCTGCGGGCGGCGACCGAGGTCGCCGCCCGTGGGGCCGACAAGCGGGTCCTACGCGTCGCCCGTGTGGGTGGCGAGCTCCTCGGACTCGACGAGCCCGATCGCGACGAGGTCGAGCGGATGCACCCAGGACTCGTCGACCAGCCGGCCGCCGGCCTCGAAGACCGCGTCGCGCAGCGGCAGCGCCCAGCGATGCTCGAGCAGCGCGATCGCCGCCGAGGTGCCGTTCGGGATCGAGTCGGTGACGACCCACATCTGCTCGTCGTCGAAGACGTGACCGTCCTCGAGCGCCTCCGCGCCGGCCAGGGCGCCGGCCTCGGCACCCTCCTCGCCTGCCGCGCCGAAGCCGATCAGCGCGCCCACGGTGGCGCCGAACTCCATCGCCTGCTCCTCCGTGAGGTCGCTGTGCTGGATCGCCGCGACGTTGCCCTCGTCGTCCTTCGTGACGAACAGCAGGTCGATCAGGCGGATCGTGTCGTGCTCGCGCAGGAGCTCGAGCTGTTCCATGATCTTCCCGGTGAAGTTGCCGTGATCGAAGCCGAGGACCACCAGCTGAACCGGACCAAGTGCCATGTCAGTTCTCCTTTCGCTCGTCCGGGCTCAGGCCTGGAGGAGCTTGGCCTTCGCGGCCTCGAATTCGTCCTGGCTGAGCGCGCCCGCGTCGAGCAGGCCCTTGAGCTCGGTGAGCTGGCCGACCAGGTCATCGCCGGCCGGGGCCGCGGCGGCCGGAGCCGGCGGCGGGGGCGGCGGGGGCGCGGGCGCGGCGGCGACCGGCGGAGCGGCCTGCTGCTGGGCCTCCTGGTCGGCCTCCCCCTCAGCCTCCGCTGCGTTCTTGTTCGCGTTGTGCTTGCCGACGGCGTATGCACCGCCGCCGATCATGGCGGCGCGCATCAGCGGCCGGCGTCGTCCCATCCTCATCTGGTGATGCTCCCCTGGTCGTGGGCCTGCGGCGCATGCGCGCCGCGAATCGGCGTAAGCCTACGCCTCGCGGCGCCGCGCCTCTCCGCCCACTTCGGATGAGGTCCCGCCGGCGCTCAGGCCGCGGCCTGCTCGGCCCATGCGCGGTAGAGGCGCGCGTAGGCGCCGTCGGCCTCGAGCAGCTCCTCGTGCGACCCCTGCTCGACGATCCGGCCATGCTCGAGCACGACGATGCGGCCCGCCTGGCGGATCGTCGAGAGGCGGTGGGCGACGACGATCGCGGTGCGCCCGGCGAGCAGCCGGCGCAGTCCGTTCTCGATCCGGCCCTCGGTGTGGATGTCGACGTTCGAGGTCGCCTCGTCCAGGACGAGGATCCGCGGGTCGGCCACGAGCGCGCGCCCGAAGGCCACGAGCTGGCGCTGGCCGGCGGACAGCTGCACGCCGCGCTCGCCGATCTGGGTGTCGAGCCCGTTGGGAAGCTTCTCGACGACGTCCCACAGCCCGATCGCGCGCGCGGCCTGCTCGAGCTCCTCGCGCGAGGCGTCGTCGCGGCCGAAGGCGAGGTTCTCGGCGATCGTGCCACTGAAGAGGAACGCCTCCTGGGGCACGATGCCGAGCTGCGAGCGCAGCGAGTGCATCGTGATCTCGCGCAGGTCGTGGCCGTCGACGCGCACGACGCCCTCGCTCGGGTCGTAGAAGCGCGCGACGAGCTTGGCGAAGGTCGACTTGCCGGCGCCCGTGGCGCCGACCAGCGCGACCGTCTGCCCCGGCGGGATCACGAGGTCGACGTGGTCGAGCGCGAGCTTCGTCGGGTTCTCGGGGTCGTCGACGCGGTAGCGGAAGGAGACGTCCTCGAAGCTGATCTCGCCGCGGACCTGAGGCAGCTCGATCGCGTCGGGCGCGTCGACGAGGTCGGGCTCGGTGTCGAGCAGCTCGAAGATCTTGTCGAGCGCCGCCATGCCGGACTGGTAGGTCGTGTAGACCTGCGAGAGCTGGCCGATCGGGTCGAAGAAGTTGTTCAGCGCGGCGATGAAGCCGACGAGCACGCCCACCTGGATGTTGCCGTTGATCGCCTGCGTGCCTCCGATCACGATCACCATGACCGTCGCGAGCGAGCTGATGAACTCGACCGCGGGGAAGTAGGCGGCGTTGAGGTAGACCGTCTTGAGGTTCGCTTCGCGGTTGCGCTCGTTGAGCTCGGAGAAACGCTCGCGATGGAACGGCTCGCGCGCGAAGGAGCGCACGACGCGCACGCCGGAGAGCGTCTCCTGCAGGTAGGCGGTGATCGAGCCGATCGTCTCGCGCGTGTGGCGGTAGGCGTCGGCGCTGACGATCCGGAAGATCAGTGAGGCCAGCGCCATGAACGGGAAGATCAGGAAGACGAGCAGCGCCAGCTTCCAATCGAGGAGCAGCAGGATGACAACGGAGCCGATCAGCGTCAGCGAGGCCTGGAAGAGCGTCACGACGGTGTCGGTGACGAGCGAGTCGAGCGCCTCGACGTCGTTCGTCATGCGACTGATCAGCACGCCCGCGGGGCGCCGCTCGTAGAAGCCGACGGGCATCGCCTGCAGGTGGCCGAAGATGCGCATCCGCAGGTCCTGCAGCGCGCGCTGGCCGACCCAGCCGACGAGGTAGGTCTGCCAGTAGGAGGCGATCCAGACGATCAGGACGCTCGCGACGTAGAGGCCGACGACGATGTCGAGCTTCTGCACGTCGCCCGGGACGATCCCCTGGTCGATCGCGGCGGCGGCGAGGGGGGCGGGGGCGAGCGAGGCGGCGACGCCGATGACGAGCACCGTGAACATCGCGATGACGCGGAAGCGATAGGGCGCGACGAGCGAGGCGAGCCCGCGCAGCTTGCGCCCGCGGCCGTCCGTGCCGCGCAGGCGCCGGCGCGAGTCGGCCCACAGCAGCCGGATCCGCTCGCGCAGGCCGGCGTCGTGCGGGACGACCGGCGGGCGGTCGTCGATCGGGGGACCCCAGTGGCCGCGTCCGCTCACAGCGACTGCCCGCCGCTCGACATCAGATCCCGGCAGAGAAGAACGCTCGCGCTCACAGCGACTGCGCGCCGCCGCTCGCAGGGGCGTCGCCGGCAGAGAAGAACGCTCGCGCTCACAGCCCCGCCACCTCGCGCTCGAGCGGCTTGCGGTTGAGGAAGACCTGGTCGGGCAGGCCCTTCTCGACGATCTCGCGGTAGAGATCGCTCTCCTCGAGCAGCTCCTCGTGGCGTCCGTGAGCGATCAGCTCGCCGTCCTCGAGCACGACGATCTCCTGCGCCAGGGCGATCGTCGAGAGGCGGTGGGCGATCACGAACGTCGTGCGCCCGGCCATGACCTCGCGCAGCGCGTCCTTGATCTCGCGCTCGGTCGTCGCGTCGACGGCCGAGGTCGCGTCGTCGAGGATCAGGATGCGTGGATCGGCCAGCAGCGCGCGCGCGATCGCCAGGCGCTGGCGCTGTCCGCCGGACAGCGTCAGGCCGCGCTCGCCGACGCGGGTGTCGTACCCGTCGGGCAGGCGCGCGATGAACTCGTGGGCCTGTGCGCGGCGGGCCGCGACCATGATGTCCTCGTCACTGGCGTCCGGCCGGGCGTAGGCGATGTTCTCGGCGACGCTCGCGGAGAAGAGGAACGGGTCGTCGTTGACGGTGGCGATCTCCCGGCGCAGCGCGGCCGGGTCGACGTCGCGCACGTCCACCCCGTCGACGAGCACCGCGCCGCTGGTGACGTCGTAGAGGCGCGGAATCAGCTGGACGAGCGTCGTCTTGCCCGACCCGGTCCCGCCGACGACGGCGACGGTGCAGCCCGCCGGCACCTCCAGCGAGACGTCGTGCAGCGCGTCGTGCTCGGAGCCCGTGTAGCGCAGCGTCACGTTGCGCAGCTCGACGCGCCCGTTGCCGGCGGGAAGCGGGCCGGCGTCCGGCTTGGCGGTGACGAGCGGCGCGCGATCGAGGATCTGGAAGAGCCGCGCGCCCGAGGCGGTCGCGCGCTGGGCCATGCCGAGCGAGATCCCCAGGGTGCGCATCGGCCCGATCAGCATCAGCAGGTAGGTGTAGAAGGCGGTGAAGGCGCCGAGCGTGAGCGAGCCGTTGATGACCTCGCGCCCGCCGATGAAGATGACGGCGGCCAGGCCGACCTGGGGCAGGAAGCCGATGAACGGCCCGTAGAAGGCCTGGATCCGGGTGGACGTGATCGCCTGCTCGAAGACGCGGCCGACCTGCATCTCGAAGCGCCGGCGCTGACGGCCCTCGGCGGCGAACGCCTTGACGACGCGCACGCCGGAGACGTTCTCCTCGACTTCGGCGGTCAGCTCGGCGATGCGCTGCTGGACCTCCTGCATCGCCGGGCGCGAGCGCTTGCCGTAGCGCTGCGCGACGAGCACGACGAACGGCACGGGGGCGAGTGAGATCGCCGCGAGGCCGGGGTTGACGACGAACATCGCGACGGCCGCGAGCACGATCGTCAGGGCGGACTGCAGCATGAACAGCAGGCCGTAGCCGAGGAAGAAGCGCACGGCCTGCAGGTCGACGGTGGCGCGCGACATCAGCTGACCGGTCTGCTGGCCGTCGAAGAACGCGAGCTCGAGCGACTGCAGGTGCTCGTACATGTAGGCGCGCAGGTCGCGCTCGACGCCCAGCGACACCCGGCCGGAGATGAGGCGCCGGAAGACCGTCAGCGCGAGGCGCAGGATGCCCGCGATCAGGACCGCTGCACCGAGGCGCTCGAGGTTCGCCTTGTCGCCCGCATGGATCTGGTTGATCGCCTGGCCGGTGAGCCACGGGATCAGGACCGTCATGCCCATCGCGGCGACCGAGAGCGCGAAGCTCTGGACGACGCCGCGGCGATACGGACGAAGGAACCCGAGGAGTCTGCGGAACGTTGGCAAGCTTCAGAAAGTATAGTGACCGGGTATGCAGGCGCCCGCCTTCGGCCTGTGCGACCGATGCGTGCATCAGCGCCTCGTCGGGACTACGCGCGGCTCGACGTTTTCGCTCTGCGAGCGATCGCGCGCCGAGCCCGACTACCCCCGCTATCCGCGGGTTCCCGTGCTGCGGTGCCCCGGGTTCACGCGCCGTCAGGCCGATCCGGCGCGGTGATCGCGGCCGCCCTGCGGGCCTGCACCTCGTAGCGGTTGTTCGCGTACCCCTGCCACAGGTAGGAGAGCGGCATCGCCAGCGGGCGGTGCTGCATCTGCCAGACGTGGCACAGCTCGTGGGTGACGAGGTCGTCGGAGGCCTCGGCGACGGGGCCGCGCAGCAGGATCACCGTCCAGGTCGCGTAGCCGTCGAAGCGCCGCAGCCACGGGAGGCGGAACAGCCACGGCGCGCTCAGCAGGCGAACCCGGCGCAGCCGCACGGGAGCGGGGTACCAGTCGAGCGTGTCCAGGCGCTCCTTCGCGCGGGCGAGCGCGACGCCGGCCCTGCGGGCGTCAGTCACTCGAGGTGCCGGCGCTCGTGGAGCCTCCGGTCGACGGCCCGGCGCCCGAGGATGTGCTGCCCGACGTCCCGCCGCCCGTGCTCGCCGTGAACGGGTCGAGGACGAGGAACGCGCGGTTGTCCTGGTTGGCCGGCGTGAGGCTGAAGGTGAAGAGCGTCGGCAGCGTCAGCCGGTCGACGAGCAGCGCGTCGGGCGAGCGCGTCATCGTCGCGACCGAGGGCACGTCGCTCGTGAGCGTCGCGTCGAGCGGCTTCCTGAGCTCGGGGCTGAGCTCGCCCTTGCGGAAGAACAGCGCCTGGCTGGGCTGCTTGCCGCGCGCGGGCGGCATGAAGACGGCGACCTGCTTGACGCCGTCGAGGTAGCGGAAGCTGTAGAGCGCGAGCTCGAGCGCCTCGCGGCGCAGCAGCAGGTGGCGCTCGATCGAGGGCTTGCCGCTCGCGATCGCGCAGTCCTTGCCCAGGCCGCAGAGGCGATACAGCACGCCCTTGTCGTCATAGAGCTTGATGTCCCCACCCTGGTCGGCCGTCTGGCGCAGGGCGACGGTCAGCGGCAGGCCGGCGATCGACATCGAGCCGCCCTCGGCCAGGACGAGCTGCTTGCCGTCGCTGAGGTGGTACTGCTCGCCGACGTGCGTGGCGATCTGCTGGGCGGCCGACTTCCCGCTCGGGTGCCAGGCCGACCATGCGGGCCCGGACGCGTCGCCGCCGCCCGTGCCGCCGACCGCGAAGCCGACGGCCACGAGCAGCGCGCCGACGCCGATCGCGATCAGCG
>JADGPM010000285.1 GCA_017882425.1 Solirubrobacteraceae bacterium | reverse complement strand
GGGTGGGCTGGGATGCGGTGCGACCCGTCAACCACTCCCCTGGGAGGACTCACCAGATGCGCATCCGCACCCGCAGCGCCGCGGCGCTCGCGGCCGGCGCCCTGGCGGCCGCCGGTCTCACCACCGGCGTCGTCTCGGCATGGCCCGGCGATCCGACCGACTTCGCGTCCGTCCCGGCCCAGCCCAGGACCCCGGGCATCACGCTCGGCAACGTCCTGTCCCCCGGCCTGACCGAGTACGCGGTCGCGCAGGGCTCCGCGAAGCTCGAGAACGGCGCCCCGTGCGTCCAGTACTACGGCTACGACGTCCACGTCCCCGGCTCGTCGGACTGCTCGGCGCAGGCTCCGTTCGTCCCGCTCCAGCCCACCGGCCAGGAGGCGAACAAGACCGAGCCCGACAAGAACACCTATCTGCGGCTCTACGGCCAGACCGGCGCCGACCCGAACTACGACTACGGAAGCCGCTTCCTCTTCCAGGGGCATGAGACCGGCAGCCCCGGATACATCACCCGCATCAACCTCGACGCCGATGCGGCGCACCGCGTGACCCTGCTCGCCACCACCGAGCAGAACGGCACGACACCGCTGCCGAACATCGACGGCTCCACCTGGGACCCGTGGGCCAAGCGCCTGCTCTTCACCTCCGAGAGCCTCTCGAGCGGCGGCGTCTGGCAGGCGACCACGAGCGTGCCGTCGACCGTCGTGAACCTCCAGGGCATCCTGGGCATCGGCGGCTACGAGGGCATCCAGAACGACTCCGCCGGCAACCTCTGGATCGTCGAGGACGTCGGCGGGAAGAACGGCACGGTGAACACGTTCGCCAAGCAGCCCAACAGCTTCGTCTACCGCTTCAAGCCGGTCGATCCCACCGACCTGACCAGGGGCGGCAGGCTGCAGGCGCTGCAGGTGCAGTCGCTGCGCACGCCGGGCCGGCCGATCGCGTTCACGCCGTCCACCGGCAGCCCCACGGGCGCGCAGGCGGACGCCGACATCACGTCCCCCGACACGCAGGACCTGCACACCTACGGCCGCACGTTCGCGACGACGTGGGTCACGCTCCACGACACCGCGGTCGACGGCACGACGCCGTTCAATGCCAACGCGGCGGCCAAGGCGGCGAAGGCGACGCCGTTCAAGCGCCCGGAGAACGGGCAGTTCCAGCCGGGCAGCGGGTTCCGCACGTTCCTGTTCGACGAGACCGGCGACACGGACAACCGCTCGCAGGCGATCCCGGACCTCGGCGGGTTCGGCGGTGTGCAGCGCCTCGACCAGGCCTCGCCGTCGGCCGACACCGGCACGCTGCGCCTGTTCTACAAGGGCGACGAGGCCCACGTCGGGCTGGACAACGTGACGTTCCTGTCACGCAACAAGGTGACGTTCGTCGAGGACGCCGGCGACACGCTGCACACGCAGCGCAATGCCCTCGACTCGGCCTACGTGCTGGACACGCGGGTCGACTACTCGGCCGCGGGCGCCCCGGATCCGGTGCGCTTCATCGCCGAGGGCCGCGACCCGTCGGCCACGATCGACGCGGCGGGCGGCCCGCTCGTCGCCGGCAACGAGGGCGACAACGAGATCACGGGCATCCACGCCTCCGACGGCGACGCGAGCCGCGGGGGCATCCTGGGCGCCAAGGTCCCGTCGCTCTTCCACGACGGCTGGCGGCTGTTCTGGACCCAGCAGCACGGCGACAACACGACGTGGGAGGTGGTCCGGGGGGACACCTCGCGCCGCGGCTCGGACACCTAGACCCCGCTCTGAGGGCCGGTCGCAACGCCGCGGGCCCCGGGAGACCGGGGCCCGCGTGCGTTCCATAGGATCCGCCGGCACTTCGAAACCTCGATCTCAGGAGACCGCAATGGGAGTCCTCGACGACAAGGTGGCGATCGTCACCGGCTCGGCGCGCGGCATCGGCCGCGCGACGGCCGAGCTGCTCGGCGAGCACGGCGCGAAGGTCGTGATCAACGACCTCGACGGCGACGTCGCCCGCCAGACCGCGAGCGAGATCGCGGGCGAGACGACCGTCTACGCCGGCGACCTGACGAAGCCGAGCGCTCCCGGAGAGCTCGTCAGGACCGCGATCGACGCCTGGGGCAGGATCGACATCATCGTCAACAACGCCGGCTACACGCTCGACGCGCCGATCCACAAGATGAGCGACGACTGGTTCCAGCGGATGCTCGACATCCACGTGATCGCGCCGTTCCGGATCATCCGCGAGGCTGCGCCGTATCTGCGCGAGCCGGCCAAGCAGGAGAAGGAGCAGGGCGTCGAGGTCTTCCGCAAGATCATCAACGTCTCCTCGATCTCGGGCACGATGGGCAACGCCGGGCAGGCGAACTACTCCGCCGGCAAGAACGCCGTCGTCGGCCTGACCAAGACGCTCGCCAAGGAGTGGGGCCAGTTCAAGATCAACTGCAACGCCGTCGCGTTCGGCTGGATCGAGACGCGCCTGACGGCCTCCAAGGTCGAGGACAACGTCATGGAGATCGACGGCGAGAAGGTGCAGCTCGGCATCCCGGACCAGATGCGCGGGATGGCCGCGATGCTGATCCCGCTCGGCCGCGCCGGCACGCCCGAAGAGGCCGCCGGCGGCGTGTTCTTCCTCGCCTCCCCCTGGAGCAACTACGTCCACGGACAGGTGCTGAACGTCACCGGCGGGCAGTTCACCGGGATGACCACGTAGGCGTCATGACGCATTCGATCCAGACGGTGCGGGAGGACGATCTCGCCGATCTCCTCCCGCTGATGCGGGACTACTGCGACTTCTACGAGGTCCGGCCGGGCGACGCGGAGCTGCTGGCGCTGAGCCGCGCCCTGATCGAGGGGCCGACGAGCGACGGCGTCCAGCTGATCGCACGCGACGAGGCCGGCCGCGCGGTCGGCTTCGCGACGATCTTCTGGACCTGGCAGACGCTCGCGGCCGCCCGCCTGGCGGTCATGAACGACCTGTTCGTGCACCCTGACGCCCGCGGCAGCGGTCTGGCGGATGCGCTGATCGCCGCATGCGCCGAGCGCGCCCGCGGGCACGGCGCGAGCTCGCTGGGCTGGCAGACGGCCGAGGACAACAAGCGCGCGCAGGCGGTCTACGAGCGCGTCGGCGGGCACGCCTCGCGCTGGGTGGACTACGAGCTGCCGCTCGAGTCAGCGGCCGCGCCGAGCTCCAGCACGCAGCCGGAGAAGTACCCGCCCGCGGGCGAGGCGAGGTAGCAGACGAGGTCGGCGACGACGACGTCGCCGGTCCGGTCGCCCGGCCACAGTGCGACCACGCGGACGCCGAACCGCGCCCATTCGACGGATGTCGTGCGCGCGAGGTTCGCGAGCGCCGCGCGTGCGGCGCCCGCCTCGGGGCCCTCCCCCGGGCGCGGCGCGATCAGCACCACGACACCGCCGCCGGCCGGCCGCTGGGCCGCATTGACGACGCTGCGTGTCGCATTCCATGCACACTGGAGCGCTCGCTGGAGCCCGGCGGGCGTGCCGCCCGCTGCGCGGAAGCCCGCGCCGGCGTCGCAGACGAGCACGTCCGCGCCCTCGAGCGCCTCGGCCGCGGCGATCGTCGCCGCCTCGTCGAGGAGGTCGGCGTCGAGCACCGCGGTGCGGGCGCCGAGCGCGGCGCACGCTGGTGCGATCCCGTCGCCGTCGCCGCCCGCGACGACGACGCGGACCCCGTTCAGGACACCGGGGCGCAGCAGCGGCGGGCGCGTGATCTGCGGCATCGGCGCGAACCCTATCCGCAACCTTCGGCGCAACCTTCGCCGCCGACGGTGGTTCCCTTCAGCAGATGCCGCGCCCACTTCTCGCCGTCCTCGGCACGCTCGTCCTCGCGCTCGCCGTCCCGGCGAGCGCTCCCGCGCGCGACGCGCTCGTCGCGGGCGGGAGCGCGCTGACGCTCGTCAACGTCACGACGAACGCCGTCAGCGGCCGTGTCGCGGTCGGCGGGCGGACGAGCGCCGTGGCGGCGGCGCCCGACGGCGCGCGCGGCTACGTCGCAGCCGGCCGGCGCGTCGTCACCGTCGACCTGGCGAGCCGGACCGTGGCCGCGACGACGACGCTGACGGGCTCGCCGTTCGCGCTGGCGACCACCCCGAACGGCTCGCGCCTGCTCGCAGGCCGGCCCGGCGCGGTCGACGTCCTGGGGACGATCCCGGCGACGACGCGCCTGGCGACGATCGCGCTCGGCTCGGGCGCCGCGCCGCGGGCGATCGCGGTCGCCCCCGACGGGCTGCGCGCACTCGCGCTGCTGGACCGCCGGCGCGTGGCCATCCTCGATCTCACGAGCCTGACGGTCGCGCGGCGCGTCCGGGTCGCGAACGCCGGCGGCGTCGCGATCTCCTCGAGCGGCACCGGCTGGGTCGGCGCCGACAGCACGCGCGGCGGGCGGCTGCTGCGCATCGATCTCGCGACGGGCCGCGTGAGCCGGACGATCAGGCTCGGGCGCGCCATCGGCGGCGGCGTCGCGATCACTCCGAACGGCCGTCGTGCGATCGTCGGCGCGTCGATCGCGAGCCCCGTCGTCGCGGTGGCCGACCTCGCCGCGGGGCGTCTGCTGACGCGCGTGCGTGTCGGCTCCGGGCCCGGCGCGACGGCCGCCTCCCCCGACGGGACGCGCCTCTACGTCGCCGATCGCGGCAGCGGCACGCTCTCCGTCCTGAGCGCGCTCAGCCTGCACCGCCTGAAGTCCGTGCGCCTCCCCGCGGGGACCCGTCCGCTCGGCGTCGCCGTCCAGCCGGGGCTCGCCGTGCAGCGGGGCACCGAGGGCGCAGACACGCTCGTCGGCACGCGCGGCCCGGACCTGCTCGACGGGCTCGGCGGGAACGACCTGCTGAGCGGCTACCGCGGCAGCGACCAGTTGTTCGGCGGCGCCGGCGACGACACGCTCGACGGCGGCACCGAGGACGATCTGCTCGACGGCGGGGACGGGAACGACCGTCTCTCGGGCAAGTCGGGCAACGACAGGCTGCTCGGCGGCACCGGCAACGACGCGCTCAACGGCGGCACGGGCAACGACGCGCTCGACGGCGGCGACGGCCCCGACTACCTGGACGGCGGCGACGGGGACGACACCGTCCTGGGAGGACCCGGGGACGACAAGATCATCGAGGCACAGCTCGGCAACGACAAGCTGCTCGACGGCGGCGCCGGCAACGACCTGATCGACGGCGGCCGCGGGAGCGACCGCATCACCGGCGCCGAGGGCGACGACACGCTGTTCGGGCGCTCGGGGTCCGAGACGATCGACGGCGGCACCGGCGACGACACGATCGACGGCGGGGCCGGCGGCGACCTGCTGTACGGCCGCGAGGGCAACGACACCGTGATCGGCGACGCCGGCAACGACCGGATCTACGGCTCCTACGGCAACGACGAGCTCGACGGCGGCTCCGGCGACGACTACCTCTCGGGGTCCTACGGCGCGGACACGATCGTCGGCGGGCCCGGTCGCGACACGATCTCCGCCGGGAGCGGCAACGACGAGGTCCGCGTCGCCGACGACAGCCAGGACAGTGTCGACTGCGGTCCCGGGAAGGACACCGTCTACATCGAGAGCGACGCCCCGAACCGGGACGCGCTGCGGAGCTGCGAGACGATCGTGCAGATCCCCGCCGAGCCCGCCAACGACGGTGCGCCGACGACGAACGTGATCGCCGGCACGCCCGCGAACGACGTGCTCACCGGCACGGAGGGCAACGACTCGCTGTTCGGGGCCGACGGCGACGACGAGCTGTTCGGCGCCGGCGGAGAGGACTACGTCGACGGCGAGAACGGCAACGACACGCTGCACGGCGGCGCCGGCGACGACGAGCTGCACGGGCGGGGCGGCGACGACGTCATCCTCGGCAACGAGGGCGACGACCGCATCTTCGGTGAGCGCGGGCGGGACATCATCGACGGCGGCCCGGGCAACGACACGATCCAGGGCAACCTCGACGACGACACGATCCAGGGCGGCGAGGGTGACGACCGCATCCAGGTCGTCGGCGGCGGGTTCGACCGCGTCGCCTGCGGCCCGGGGAACGACACGGTGTACGCCGATGCGACCGACGAGGTCGCGTCCGACTGCGAGACGGTCAACCGCTGAGCACGAGCAGCGCCGCGGCCATCCCGGCGATCGCGGCGGGCACGCCGGCGCCGAGGTAGCCACCGACGGCCGGCGCCTCCCCCGAGCGCTGCGCGGCCCGCCACCACAGGTAGACCGCCAGTGAGCCCGTGAGGAAGAGGTTCGGGCCCAGGTTCAGGCCGATCAGCAGCGCGCGCGGATGCGCGACCGGGCCCGAGGACAGCAGCACCGACGCCGGCAGGTTGTTCATCACGATCGCCGCGAGCGCCGCCACCCCGGTGGTCGGCCACCGCCCGAGCCCGTCGACGAGGTCGTGCGGCCCGCTCCAGCCGCGGGCGAGCGCGCCAAGCGTGACGCTCAGCGCGAGCAGCGCGAGCAGCACCGGCAGGTCGAGGCGCCGCAGGACGGCGCCTCCGTCCAGCAGCCCGCGCCGGACCGCGAGCACGGTGACGACGAGCGCGACGAGCAGCACCCAGACCGCAGGATGCGGCAGCACGAGCACGAGCACGAGGGTCGCGGCGAGCGCCGTCGCGGCGACGCTCAGCGGGCCCGGGCGAAGCGGCTCATCGACCTGCGCCGGCGGTCGCCTGCCCACGACCGCCGCGTGCAGGTCGCCGCGAAAGCGCACGAGCAGCACGACCACCGTCGCCGCGAGCGCGGCGAGTGCCGGCGCCGCCATCCGCGCGAGGTAGACGCCGCCGGAGACGTGCTCGGT